>JAQBOT010000218.1 GCA_028287885.1 Pedobacter sp. | reverse complement strand
TATGCAGATGTGAGGCCTTCATCGCGGATATAATTAGAATCGTTGTAATCGTCATCAGGATTAAATTTATCCAGGCGAGCAAAGAAACCGAGCTTACCTTGAACAATCGGACCACGTGCAAACGTTGAAATTCCAAATGCATTCACGCTTAGTGTGTCAGCTGCAGTTTCGGTATGGCCGATAACATCATTCTTGCCGTGGTTTAGGAATGCTTCTACACCGACGGTCAGGGCAGGGGTTGTATAGCCGGCGAAAAGCTTAGCCATGTTTCTTGCATGGTGGAAGCCGGGTGCCCAATTTAGGCGCTGGTAATCTGCGTACAGGTCAATCATTAGTTTCTTATCCAGGAATTTCGCGTAAATGTCTCCAGAAAAAGCCTTAAATCTATCGTTTTCAGGTCGTGCCGATGTGCCATTTCCAACCATCAGGTTGTATCCATACTTCTTGTCGTTATCAAAACTGCCTTGTAATGCTGCTCCAAGGTCAAATGATGGTGTTCTTCTTATATCTGTGATCGTTCTTTCAACAGCACGGTAGCTCCAGAAGGCGTCAGATGAATGTGAGAACGCCGGAGTTGTTAGTTGGCCAACAACCAGATCGGTGTTTTTCCAAATGTTTTTCCAACGTAGGTTTGCAAGCCTAACATAAAAACTCAGCTTATTATTCGAAAGCAAGTCTCCTGAAAGTACGCCCTGTTTATTTGCCAGGTTGTCTTCTGCGGCAACGACAAACTCTGCTGTAAATTGCTTGGTGATGTCGTAGCTATAGCCCAGCAGTATTCTGCGAAACTGGAATGCATTTCTGCCTTTCTCGATGTTCGTGTATTGGTTTGCACCTCCGCGGTTCAAAATATCCTCATGCGCTTTATAATAGTAGTCACCAAAAGCAAGTCCCCATAATTTGCCGGATGGCTTGAAGGTGGTATCTGTTGATGAGGTTTGCGCCTGAACATTTGCAAGCATAGCGGTTAGTAAAATCGGAATAATTAAGATTGCCTTTCGGAAGCTTGTAAAAACATGTTTTTTGTCGCTACAAATATCAGGTGTAATCGAATATGCCATATAGATCATGTATTAAGTTTTCATTAACAAATCTATTCCGGCTATGTTAACTCTATGTTAACATAGCATGATTTAACAATGAATTCTCATTAGGTATATCTGGAAGTGGTTTTCGGGCCTTATTGTGGTCTATTGTTAAGAAGGTGTTGATTCAACGTATTATTCCTATACAACCTGGGCGGAGTAGATTGAGCAGTTTAGATACTTGTGGCTACGAGCCTTTTTACGTAACTTAACGCTGAAATGCATTGATATACAAGTAATTACGTTTGAATTTCGAGTATTTGTTATTACATATGAGGTAATTACAACTTCGTATCTTCTTTGTTGAACCCTTAGATTTAATTAAAATTCAACCTGATGTATAAATTAGTTTATTACGACCCTTTAGCGGGCTATGGAACCTTTGATTCCAATATTTACAGTCAAATTCTAGATAGAGACAAGCACTTGAAAGAAGAGGGAAAGGATGTCATCTGTATTGTAGATTACAAGGAGCAAGCGATCACGCATAAAGGCCGCAACTACAATGCGCATCGTGACAATGTAGACGCCTTTATTTTTGATTACGAATTCCTGAACACTTAGCGCATTTGCATTCCCGGTTTATATAATTATAAACAGCTATGTTGCTGAAAGTTTCGACAAGACGAATGCTGATAGAAATCCGATAACGGTAATGATGCCGATAATGTTGTGCCCCTCTTCAAATGCTTCAGGGATCATCGTGTCTGCGAGCATGGTCAGGATAGCTCCTGCAGCGACTGCTATGGTACCCGCAATGATTGTGGAAGATAGATCTGCAAAAACAGCGTAGCCTAAAATAGAAGCAATGCTTGTTATAATTGCAATTCCACCCCATACACCAAAAATGAACAATTTACTACGCCCGGCTTTTTTCATTCCAGAAGTACTTGATAAGCCCTCTGGTATGTTGGATATGAATATGGCGATTACTGTGGCAATACTAACTGCACCCCCTTGAATCATACTAATGCCAATTGCAATCGACTCTGGTATTCCGTCAAGTAAGGCACCGAGCGCGATGGCTAGTCCACTACCTTCCGTATCCGCTGTGGGTTGTTTATCGCCAGAACGTTTCCGGTGTTTTCCGCCTTTCTTTCCTACAAAGTGGTTTGCTACAGAGTAGATAAGGCTTCCTGCGAGGAAGCCTGTTGCTGTGGCAAAAAATCCACCTTTCTTAAAGGCCTCATCCATGAGTTCAAAAGATAGGGCGGATATCAAAACACCTGCACCGAATCCCATGACAATGGCCACCGCCTTCTGCGATATTTTCAAATAATAACCGGCTAAAGAACCAATAACTAGTGCAGACCCAGAAACCAGGCCCCAAAATCCTGCAAGTACCCATTTTTCCATGGTTGCTTAACAATCAAAATGGCCTATTGTTGCTAATGAAGGTTACTGGGTGCCCGGTTCAGGGAACCAAACCTGCATTTCTCCCTCGCCGCGGTTTGCCCAGGCCATATACGGGATTGCAGTTAACGAAAAGGAAGTTGTACCAACGTCGCTGTTTTTCAAAACATTACCTTTTAAGGTCGTAACGCCACTGAGTAATGCAGAATTATAAGTCGGCTTAAATTCTGCATTTTCAGGAATAAGCAAGTCGCTCACCTTTCCGGCATTATCCGCCCATTCTGCACAATAAATTATTGGGCCACGTTGCAAAGCGAGTTTTCTGGAATTAACCACAAGCGCCTGGCTTGCATTAACCTTCTGTACCGGCATAGGTAAATTTACTTGAATTTGATCTCCTTTAGCCCATGTTTTACTGATAACCGCATAGCCGTCTACTAGGCTGTACTTCACTGCTTTGCCATTTACTTTAATTGTATAGGCCGCGGTTGTTTTGCCGGCGAAATGATAAAGGTCGGAGGGTATAGCCTCATTTCTTGCCCAACCCGGGATACGAATCCGAAGGTTAAAAGCATCTGAGCTTTCTGGGTTAACGGTGAAGTTTAACAAGCCTTCCCATGGATAATTATTTTGTTGTATGATTTCAACACGTTTATTGTGCATTTGGAATGTTGCGTTGCCACTCACGAAGAGATTAACAAACAAGCCGTCATTTTTTTGTGCATACACGTACCCTGGAAGGGATGGCAGAAAGCGAGCGATGTTTGTGGGACAGCAAGAGCATTCAAACCAACCAGACCTGCCTTTTTCTAATGCAGGATGTGTAATTCCGTTGGTAACCTGCATTGCATTGGTGTAAAAGAAGGATTTACCATCTAAACCCACGCCGGAAATCAATCCATTATAGAGTACTTTTTCGAGCAAATCAATGTACTTTGATTCTCCATGTAATAGAAACATGCGTTCGTTCCAATACACGCTGCCAATTGCTGCACAGGTTTCATTGTATGCCGTTGTGTTTGGAAGCTCATAGTCAGCCCCAAAGCGTTCCCCGTTTGGCACTGCACCAATGCCGCCCTGAACATAAATTTTCTTACCCACCATGTTATTCCAGATTCGGTCAATGGCTTGTATATATTGTTTGTCGCCGGTTATTGCTGCAACATCAGCCATCCCTGAGTACAGATACATTGCACGAACGGCATGTCCTTCGGCTTCTTGTTGAGACACTACTGGCTCATCATCCTGCCAATACATACCGTTCTTAAATACATCATCACTGTTTTTGTTATAGGCACGCTTGCCACGCTCGTCGATAAAGAATTTGGCGAGATCCAGGTAAACCTTTTTTCCAGTAATTCGATAGAGTCGTACCAACCCCATTTCTACAATTTCATGTCCTGGCGCTACATGGCGTTTTCCGGGTCCGAATGTTGTAATTAATAGATCAGCGTTTTTCAACGCGATGTCGAGAAAATTCCGTTTTCCTGTTGCCAGGAAGTGGGCTGCGGCAGCTTCAAACATGTGTCCCGAATTATACAATTCATGGCTGTTGTCGTTCTCATTAATCCAACGTTCGCTGCCTGACCATGCATGAGGATGAAGTGGGTCAATGGTTCTTGCCGTGTACAAGTAACCATCGGGTTCCTGAGCATTACCAACAATCTTAATTAAAGAATCTACATATTTATCTAATTTGGGATCGGGATGTACCGCCATTGAATACGCGGCACCTTCGATTGTCTTATAGATGTCTGTATCATCAAAGGGAAATGTGGTACAGAATTTACCTTTTTTGGCTGCAGCCATCTCGAAATTAGAAACGCGGCCAGTGTTCTCGCATCTGGCGAAGGAGGCTGGGATGGTAACGCTGCGGTTCACCTCAATGCGAGCGGACCAAAGTTTGTCTGTAAATTTTACGTCTGTAAAGGGAACCTGTTTAATTGGATAATCCTGTTGCTGTGCGATGCTTGCTCCACATGATAAAAGTAAAACGGCGACTGCGGTTAAAATTTTCATTGTTCGATTTGGTTAGGCTGTTTGCAATGATTAAAGATAATTAATTAAATGTAAAGGTGACGTTTAATTCACTTTTTTCGGAATGAATTGCTTTGCTTACAGATTCAATGCCAATCCCTTAATTAAAAGACAGGTTTAATCGTATCACTAATGGGGCGTAGACTGAGGTATTCGGGATGAAAAAAAAACCGGCAGGTTCCTGCCGGTAGATTTGAAAAGTTGACATGGCAATAAAAATTTTTTCTTATTTAATCTCGATCTGACGAGCTACTTGTTTTGCCTCATCTTTCTTGGCAACATTGATGTTTAACATACCGTTAACGTACTGAGCGTCGATGTTGGCATCATCAGCACTTTCTGGAAGGGCAAAGGACCTTACAAAAGAGCTGTAGCTAAACTCGCGTTTATTGTATTGCTTATTTTGCTCAGATTGTTCCTTTTTCTGTTCAACAGAGACTGTTAACAGGTTTCGGTCCAGGTGCAACTTGAAGTCTTCCTTGTTTAAGCCTGGAGCTGCCATTTCGATTACGTAGTGATCTTCAGTTTCACAAATATTAACTGCGGGAACCCTTGCTATCATACGGTCTGAAAAAAATGAATCATTAAACACAGATTCAAAGATATCGTTGAATCCAGGGTTTACCGCGTTACTTTTGGGGCCATTGTTAAATTTAATAAGTGACATTTTAAATCCTCCTTTTCTTTTTTTAGTTAAAGTTTAAGTAAGAACTTTTCAAATCTGACGAAGATATTACAAGTGACATGCCAGTTGGAAAAAAGTCAGAAATTGCTCTTGAATACTCGGGAATGCTGAAAAATTTTCAGAATGGAGGCAATTTTGACGGACTCTGGAGGTTCAAAATGTCAGTTTCAACAGGTTGAAATCCTGCTCCCTTATTTAAACTTCTGAACCTGTGCTGATGAACCCCTAAATTATGGTTAAGTTATTGAGGTCAAAATGGATATGGAAAATCTTGCGCTCTATACAAACGAATTTTTAAATGAACAACGTCAGTCTGGGGATGTAGCGGCTGACGAATTCATTCTTAGGCAGTTCTCCGACCCAGAGGCAAAGAAACGTTTAAGAACCTGGTTAAATAGACTTGAAAACAACATGCAACTTGAATCGACTGCAAGCGGTGATTCTTTTTCTGATACTATCAGTTCTTCAGATCTGATCCGTAATGCGCGGCAGCTGCCACGATGGGCAGATCCGACTTTGATGAAAAGAGGTTCAGCTTTTTTCGCTGCGCACGCAGAGGCGATAATGAGCCTTTTAGGTTTGTTATCTTTACCATACTGTTATGCGGCTGCAGATGGTGCGATGGTATTACAATTGTCTGAAAGGATGCGTACTGATACTGGTAGACGCTTGTTCGAAACAGCTGATTTTGTATGGGCTGTTATGGCCCCTGAGGCTTTCGGGAGACTGGGAAAGGGCTTCTCGAGTATTCTCCAGGTTAGAATAAATCATGCTGCCGCACGCTACTACACCTTGCAAAATGAGGACTGGGAAAATAGCCTCGGCGTCCCATTGAACCAAGAGGATATGGCAGGTACAAATCTTTCTTTGTCACTCATTGTTATTCGGGGCCTGCGAAAACTTGGCTACACCATTCAGTACGAGGAACAATTTGCATTTATCCATGTGTGGAATGTGGTGGGTAGTCTCCTCGGCATACATGACGATCTACTTCCTAATACCGGGAAAGAAGCTCAACTACTTGAAGCAATGATCCGGAAAAGGCAGTTTAAGCCATCTACGCAGGGACAAAGTTTGACAAAGTCCTTAACAAATTACCTTTCCAGCAGTTTACAAAGCAGTTCCATTAATCAGCCTGAAGTTCTTGGCTTGATGCGCTTCCTCTTGGGAGATGAGGTGGCGAAACTACTAAACCTCTCTGCGCCACAATTAAGCACAAATAAAATCCGACTGCTTAAGGCCCTAAACCTTTTCAATGGTTTGAAGGGAGACGAGAACTCCATTTCAGCCTATCACCAGGCGCTGCGCAAATTTAGACTTCAAAAACAAGCCTCTATTGGCTAGCATCCGGTAAAAGAATCAGTCTTAAAATTTTCCAAATGCTGAAAACCAAATATTTGGAGGGGTGTTATCTCTTTGTAAAGCTAAAATAATGATCATGCAAAATCCAAGAGACTTTCAGGAAAATGATGCTGAAGACGAAGATGAAACCAACAACGATCTGGCAGGAAATGCATCCGGGAACATCCCTGACGACTACTACGAGGAACTTAACGCAGATTCTGCAGATTCAGGCACCGATAATAACGATACGGATGAAGCCGAACAGGAAGCTCCTTTAAGTGGTTACGAAGGCCTGGATGATGATGATGACTTCATGGATGACGACGAATAGCTGCCTGGAGTCTATATGCTAATTAAAGTTTTTTTGCCCGACTTCGTAGCCTCGTATATGGCATCGATTACTTTCAAATCTTTAACTGCTTCGTTGCCGTCAACGGGAATGATCGGTTGTTTACCCTTAAGGATAACATCCGCCATTTCCTCCATTTGTACGGTTTGGTGGGTTATATGTGGATTTGTCAACTCACCTTTGCTGGTGCGACCTTGGATTGGCCCGTAGCCAGTTGCCGGCATCAGCTCTGCGAAGCCATCATCGCCGGTAAGAAAGAAGCGGTCCAGATTATTCATGTTGTATGTTGATAAACAAGATGCCGTTGCCCCACTTGGAAAACCAAGCTGAAATTGTATTGTCTCATCAACACCCACTTTAAATTTGATAGGGTCGGTTTTTGTCTCCTGAGCAGTAACCCAGATTGGTTCTTCTCCGATCATATAACGGGAACCATTGATTGCATAGATCCCAATATCCATTAGTGACCCGCCTCCGGCGAGTTCCTTATTTAAACGCCATTGTCCGGGATCACCAGTCTTAAATCCACACAAGCCCTGGAAAAATCTCACCTTACCAAGTTCGCCGGCTTTTCTCATACGTATGATCTCTAATGTTTTTGGTTCAAAATGCATACGGTAGCCAACAAGCAGCTTAACTTTAGCTTTTGTGCAAGCATCAACCATTTCCTGACCTTGTTTTGCATTCAGCGCCATTGGCTTTTCGCAGATCACGTGCTTGCCGGCTTTTGCAACCCTTAATACCTGGTCATGATGGAGCGCATTCGGTGTGATCACGTAGACTGCATCTATGTCCGGGTTATTTTTAATGTTATCGAAGTTCTCGTAGTTATAACAGTTCTTTTCTGGTATGCCATATTTACTTTGCCAGCTCTTTATCTTTGAAGGCGTGCCACTAATTACACCCACAAGTTTAGCTTTTACACAAGCTTGCATTGCTTCCGCTACTCTGGTTCCATAGCCACCAAGTCCGCATATGGCAACCCGTAATACGGGACCCGCATAGGATGGTTCGAAGACCCTATCTGCATCTGCCTTAGCTACAAGGGGAGCAAGATGTAAGGCCAAAACAGATCCGCCAATTTTTTGAAGAAAGTCGCGACGTGTATTCATATTTTCTGAATGAGTGTTTATAAAGATAAGTTACTGATTAAGAATACAACCCGGCATTTTCAATAAAGTTTTTACAGAAGGCAATGCTGCCATTATTACCTGGGTCAAACGTGTTTGATGTAAGAGTAAGAGCTGTGTTGGTAGAAAATACCTGTTTTTAAAGCATAGTACTCAATTTTAGATTGACAAAAACCATTGTTTGCAGCTCTTGTTCTCCTTAAGAGTTAACTGAATTAAAAACTAAAACTATGAAAAGGTCATTATTAACATTGCTGTTGACAGCCCTTTGCTTCACAGCATTTTCCATGGACGTGCCACAGCAGGATACGACCAAAGTAAAACAACAGCATGCCAAAAAGATGGGTAAAAAAAGCACCACAAAAAAGGCAAAAAGTTGGAAAAAGATGGATAGCACAAGCCGGGATACCATGACTAATGACACCGGAAGAATGGACAGTACAGTAAAACCACAAAAATAATTTCAATCAAAATAAATACAAGATGGGAAACAAAGGAGATAATAAGGAAAATATTGCGAAAGAGATTAACGACCCGAATTTGGACCTGAATGGAAAAGCGGCTGGTAATATGTCTGAAGAACAATACAACGATACTGGCTTTGCGGGTACAACCAATGCTGTAAGTCAAAAACAGGATCAGGACGATGCAACCCTTGCAATTGAAGATACGATGATCGGCTATGACGGAGATGACTCCCAGCTTGACATGGACATTAGAAATGAAGACGATTTATTGAATACTGATCGCGGTGTTGACGATAACGATTAGCAGAGTTCAAAAATTGTAAATTGTAATGGCCCAAATGCATGTTCTTTGCATTTGGGCCATTTTATACGCACAGCAAACTAGCTAAATGTAAAACTTCTTCCTTCTGACCTTCTCGGCTCAGTCAGCGAATAGCCTAAATGAACTCACGATTAATTAGCTTTGAAAGATTGTTTTCCAGACAACAGATCAAAAAACAACAAAAAATCACTTGCCAGACTGTATAAGGGATATTTGAAAGTTGCAGGCTTGTTTTTTTCAAAAAACAGATGCCCGGCCCAGGCAAATCCATATCCTACGAAGGGTATAGCAACAAAAAACCAAAAGTTATGGAACAGTAAGGCCGCGAGCAGGAGGAGCAGCGAGAGACCGCTGCCTATAAAGTGAAGAATGCGGCTTTCAAAATTCTGGTGCTCTGAAAGGTAAAAGGGATAGAACTCCTTTAATGATTTAAATTCTTTCTCCATTACAATATTTTATTTCGATTCAGGAATTCTTCAAGGTGCCTAGGATGTACATCCATTAATAATGTATTCAATCCGGCTTTCTTAGCCCCTTCTATATGCTGCGGACTGTCATCAATAAACAATGTTTCTTGTGGATCAAGGTTATTTTCCTGAATAACTTTCTGAAATATTTCGACATCAGGTTTTCTTAGGAACATATGCTGAGAGTAATAAGTTTTTTCAAACAGCTTGCTGTTGTCGACCATTTCAAACTCTCTTTTTAGATAATCAACAATGTAATTGTAATGGATTTCATTGTTATTGCTAAGCAGAAATGTGCGGTACTTTTCTTTAACCTTCAACAAGGTGTCATGGATAGTTGCCGGCACGCCAATGAGGAGACTGTTCCAGGCAGCGTCAATTTCCGCATCGCTTAACGCTGGCTTGTCGGCAGCCTTGCGGATTTCACTTCTAAATTCTGCAGGACTGATGGCAGCACGCTCGAACTCGTTAAATATTGGATGATGTTTTTTGTGAGAGAAAAAGTTCTCAATATCCGTGATACCGAGTTGAATAAGAGCTTGCTGTGCCTTTTCGAAATTGATTTCAAAGATCACATTACCATAGTCAAAAATAATATTTTTTATGTTTTGCATAGAAACAGTTTTCAAATTTGGATGTAAATATGTAACATTGCACTCGCAAAATCAACAAAGATTTTACGGGGCCTATAGCTCAGTTGGTTAGAGTAGAAGACTCATAATCTTTTGGTCCCTGGTTCGAGCCCAGGTGGGCCCACGTTCCGTCGAAAAGTAAAATTCGACAACGAAATATTTAATGGATTGATAAGGAAAGGGTTACAGAGATGTAGCCCTTCTTTTTTGCCTTTCATTTGGCTTTTAAGTTTGTTAATTTTAAACCTGTAATGTTTATAATTCCGATTTATAACAAATAATAACAACTTTATTGGCACGAAAATGATCCTGTAAAATTTGTAGGGGCAAAATGAGTCCCTATCACAAAAAGACAGGGAAGTATAGGGGCAAAACGCAAATCAATCAAATTAAGTCAACCAATAAAGCACATGGCAGAAACTGGGCACTTATACCTACTGTAAAGCATCATGCGTTTTCACAAACATTGCACAACTTATCCTATAAAGCGTTTTGCCATCTTACGGCGGTACTCACTTAATAATGTTATTGTATAACTATTACATATAGGTGTAGTATACAGATACGCGACAAAACTTGCCAACACATAGGCCAATCTCGCCATACACAAGGTGCAAACAGGGCGATTAGCCCTGATTAGGCCCTGTGTAGGCCCTGTTTGGTCCCTGTTTAGGCCGCGCTTCTATACAAGCTGGCTATTCCAACTACAGAACCCGTTGCAGTACTGCAAATAGAAAGATCAATAAGAATTAAAAAAAGATGAATGCAATTTGGAAAAGCTAATTAATTCAATCTCACCACCCTCTAGACCCAATTTAAAAAGCCGCTTCTAAGCAATTGGAGACGGCTTTTTACTTTAGGGTTGTTTATTTTGGGAGGAGCAATGCTACGTCACATTCATAAGAAATCTACGGCTGGTAAGCTAGAATGATTTGAGCCATCGTTGTTGCCGGCGTCCGGCTAAAGTTGTAAAATTTATTCCATTGGAATACGCTCCGCATTTTCTTCGAGCCACATTTCAAATGTCTTAAGTTCTGGATTTAGTTTTTTTGAAAGGTCAATGCTACGCGTGCCGATGAAGGTATCTGCGAAATCATGATTAAATTGGAACATGTTCCCCAAATCATCTGCACCAGGAAAGCCAAAGCTGCGGTAAACGTCGAAAGGTACTTTGTTGTACTCAACGTCTAAAGAGAGGGCCTTTCCCAAGGACCTTGCCATTTCTGCACCAGTTAAATGCCCACCAGCGATTCCAACTCTCTTACCGATGAATTCTTCAGGGCTTTTGAATATGCCATACGCGCATTTTCCTATATCCTGAACGGCGATGCCTGGAAGCTTTTTATCACCCATTGGGAGTGTAATCGCATACTTTCCGCCTTCGCTTAGTTTTGGCCCCATGCCAAAGTTAATGAAGTTGTCCCAGTAAAAGGAAGTGAGCAAGAAGGTGGTGGGCACCCCAGCCTCTGTGAAGAACTTATCAGATTCTCCTTTAGCATCAAAGTGCGGTACTTTGTACTTCTCCATGAGTGTCGGCATTCGCTCATCTGACAATGGGATATACAATCGTGTGTCTTCGAGGGTTGACCAGATTACATGTTTGAGGTTTGCTTCCATTGCAGCAGCAGCCATAGATTTGGCCTCCGACTTTTCCCTTTCAGGTGAGAAATGATCCCAAAAGAACGTCACGAAATATGCACCGTAAGCACCTTGTAGTGCACGTTGCAAACTTGCAGGATCGTCAATATCACCATTGACGATTTCTGCACCTTTCTGTTTGAGACTTTGTGCCTTTTCAGAATTTAGATATCTTGTGACTGCCCGCACGCTGAACTCAGAATTTGGATCATCCAGAATTGCGTTTGCTAAGCCGCCGCCTTGCCCTCCGGTCGCGCCGAAGATGACAATTACTTTTTTATCTACCATAACTTGTTCCTTTTCATTAATTTACGTAAAAACCGAATGCTTTTCAAGTAATTCTTACCTTCCGCATGTGGAAGCTATGGCCTAATATTCGCGGTAAAAACCGAAAAATTTAAGGTATGGACAGCAAGCTTTTATAGAAAGGACTCCTTGCAGGCGCAGTAGGCGTCGCTGCAATGACAGTAGCGGAAAAACTTGAACAAGTAATAACTAAGCGGCCGAATTCTTATTTGCCCGATCATAAACTAAGACGTTTACTGCGCAATGACTCCGGATGCCGACAAGGTTCCGACCAACTTGGCGATGCATTTGGGATAAGGCATCTTGATGGGCGCGATACGAGGGATGATGTCAAATCAAGGAATCAGAGGGCCGGTAACTACCGGTGTTGGATCTCTTCCATGGACCTGGCCCAGAGATGAGCAGATTATAGACTTAATTCATAAGGGCGTCTATGCATTTGTGACCGGTGCAATTGCTGATGCCCTTGTTGGTAAGCCGAATCAGGGTTCACTACACGTAGGGGTTGGAAACCTGGGATCCGGGCATAACAGGTTGAATATTAGCTTATTAAAATATTTTTTTTAATTTATATTAATTTAAACATACAGGTGCACGGCGTGTTTTATAAATTACATTAAGAGGAGGAAATTATGTTGGCAATGAATTATCGCGGCCCGCTTAGAATCAGGGTCGATCGTGACAGGCCTGTGCCTGAAATTGAACATCCCTACGATGCCATAGTCCGGGTCACACGGTCACTAATTTGTGGTTCAGATTTGCACTTGTACCATGGCCTTGTGCCCGATACCCGGGTCGGGATGACCTTTGGACATGAATTTACGGGCGTAGTTGAAGAGGTGGGCTCAGGGGTGCAAAACCTTAAGGTTGGCGACCATGTGCTCGTACCCTTCAACATCGCATGTGGAACCTGTCCCTTTTGTAAACAAGAACTATATGGCAACTGCCATGAGTCGAACCCGGAAGCAACGGCAGTAGGCGGCTTTTTTGGCTATGCACATATTGGAGGGGGTTACGATGGTGGGCAGGCTGAATATGTTAGGGTTCCGTATGCTGACGTTAGTCCGACAGTGATTCCGGCAGGTATGGATATCGAAGACGCCGTATTGCTTACGGATGTGGTGCCTACCGGGTATCAAGCTGCGGAAATGGGTGGCATACGAAAAGGGGATACCGTTGTTGTGTTTGGTGCCGGACCGGTTGGAATTATGGCAGCGAGATGCGCTTGGCTATTTGGAGCCGGCCGTGTTATTGTAATTGATCATATCGATTATCGGCTCGAATTTGTTAAGAAGTATTCCTACTGTGAGGCATACAATTTCAGGGAGATGGATGATCCAGTCATGTTCCTTAAACGACAAACTGACTGGTTTGGAGCAGATGTATGTATCGATGCTGTAGGCTGTGATGCGTCAGGTAGCGCAATGCAGACGATCACTGGCAAGAAACTATTACTTCAAGCCGGAGCGGCTACAGCACTCCATTGGGCGATCAATTCGGTAAAGAAAGGTGGAATTGTCTCTGTGGTTGGGGTATATGGACCTCCATTCAATCTAATCCCGATGGGCAGCCTTATGAATAAAGGTATTACCCTGCGTGCAAACCAGGCTTCGGTAAAGAGACTTCTCCCAAAACTTATCGATCATGTCATGGCCGGCCGTCTGGACCCAAAAGGTATCATCACGCATCGCGTACCTCTGGAAGAAATTTCAGATGCTTACCACATCTTTTCTATGAAACAAGACAACTGCATTAAACCACTTTTAATACCACCAAGAGCTTCTTGGGCTTAAAAATACGTGTTATGGAAAATGTTAAGATTGAACCAGATCAAATAATTAGTATTGACAGACAACTTGCAAATAGCCCGAAGGATCATATTCCAGGTTGGGGCATTGACGCAGACCCGGAAAACGACCCCACCTATCCAATGAAAAATTGGAATGGTGCTGATTATGAAAGATTCAATTATCAAAAGCCGCCACAACAACCTGTTAGGTTTGAAGTATTTCACTCCATAGAGCGTCCTGGTATTACCCGGGTTTTTGGTACCTCAACGCCGCCAAGAGGTTTAAGCGGCCGCATTCGGAGTTATGCATACAAGTATAGCGAAGCAACATCGGCACACTGGATGACCTTACTCCTTGCAGACCGCGTAGATTCTGTAGAAGGCATCATCAGCGATCTAAAAAGCGGCACGATACCCAATATATTTAAGGAACGAGGTTGGACTGCGGAGTGGAAGTACAATAGAGCTGGGCTGGTTGATAAGGTTGTGACAGGTCTGGTGGTTACCACAGTTCTAATTTCCCTGTTGTCGTCGAGACGTAAATAGAAAATAAAGCGTACTTTGATAAATGTCTCAAAAAGAAGTATGGCAACGCGGGCCGCTGCCGGATATTACGCCATTGCTGCAACCTGTCGGACATGCCTTACTACAGGCACGTGAAGAACTACATGTGTATATGAATAATTTTCCTGCAGGGCTTCTTTGGGAACGTCCTGCAGGAATGGCTTCACCTGGCTTTCACCTACAACACTTAAGTGGAGTACTGGACCGGGTTTTTACGTATGCAAGAGCAGAAGGATTAAATGACCGGCAGTTTGAGCAGCTTGAGGAAGAAGGGAAAGATTGCAAGGAGGGATATACCGTGGAAGCGCTTGTAAATCGTTTCTCGATGCAGGTGGATATGGCAATGGAACAATTGCGAAACACCGACCCCATGATCCTTACAGATTACCGGGGTGTTGGCCGAGCCGGCCTACCTTCAACGGTGATCGGACTTTTGGTGCATGCCGCTGAACACACCATGCGCCACTTAGGTCAGCTTATGGTTACGGCCGCTGTACTGCGCTCCCAGCCAATTAAAAAAGTGTAGGATTATTATATTCAACCTTGGTGATATTGAACCTTGCGTAACTAAAATCTCCTCCTCTCAACCGCCAAAGTACATCGAAGTTAGTCGGCACCAATACATGGTTGATTTCTTTATAGTTTGCCATCTTTATAACCCAGGATTCCAAATGATCTTGGTCCATATAGCGCTTTGTCTGTAATTGAATGATTTCACCAACATCATTAAAGGTGACCATATAAACCAACGAGAAACTATCATGATTAAAGGTGAATTGCGCAGTGTGCTGATCTATTGCTGACCATTTTAAGCTTTGACTAGGCAACAAGTTTGTTGGGTACAACACGCTTTCACCGAGCCAGCGAAGTAGTTCCCCCTGATTGAAATTTTTGCCCTTCCCGTTTACTATTGGCAGCAATCCAAATAAGGAAACAACCAATCTCCCTTGATTTTTAATATACATATCACGAGCCGTAAAAAGAGTTGTGCTGCCCTTCCAAATAAATCCTGGCTTGTCCGTTGTGGCATATTGTTCACCTAAAATCTTTACCCAGGGCTTATCCAAGCCGGTTTTAAATGTGCCATCGTGTTTAATTCGGACGTAACTAATATAAGGCTGACCATTTTGCAATACACGCTTGAAATAGCGCTGCACCGGCTCTGGAAGTCCGGATATTTGCGCGTAAGAAAAAGTGCGGCTGGAGATGTTCTTCGAATCGCCAAAGAGCTCATGCACCTCCTTCTTGAATTGTATGGATAGGCGATACTTACCAGCTATAAGTACGAGGATCAGTATGCCCAAGATGATAGAAATCGCAATCATAGGAATTAGCGTTTTTTTAATTGTTATTCAGCATCTGATATATTGTAATGGCTGCGATAATTACCATAATTATTGTATAAATAAGCTTATTGTATTTAGCCAACCAATTTGGCAGATAAATATCAAAGTTATCTTTCTGCGAGTCTGAATACTTGTTTGCTATAATTGTCAAGGGACATCGTAGGCGAAAGGTTAGCAAGATGATTCCTTCGAGAAAAATAAGTCCGTAGCCTAACCAAAGCCATGTACCTAAGTTGTTGTTAACTGCTGCATACAACATATAGAAAATAACAACGTTAAAGAAAACCCAGATCAGCGTGTGTAAGGATTTGATTAGGACAAGCTTCTTTTCAGTTTTCATAAGTGCAGGCTCAGGTTGATTAATATTCTTTCTATACTGCTCATAACCAGCATGGCCAAGGTAACTGATATTTAGGTATCTAGAATACTTAATGAGAATTATTAATGCTCGTTGGACCTAAGTGCAAGTGCAATAATTCCGCTTACTTAAAAATACCTTTTCGCAAGCTAAGAGCAGCTGAGGAAAAACATTTTGGCCCCAGGGCATATTATCTTCCTTATGGAAAAGCCAACTATTCATAAGGAAGAGCTTAAAGCAATAGGTATCCCTAATGGGCAGCTGTTACTAAAGTTTCAGCGTGTTTGTAATTCAGTCTTAAAACAAGGCAGGATTGGAAAGCCGGAACTTCTTTCCGAACTGAAGCGCATGGTCGTTGATCCCTTGCCTTTTGCTAAGACTAAAAATCAGTTGCGTACCCTGGCCCATTTGCTTATTGAAAAGGTGGATGTCCGTTCGGAGGATAATGAAGCAATACAATATGACATCCGTGCCACGGCTCTTGGTTACCCCATTTATGGAAAGGAACACATTGATTCGAAAGCCTTGGCGCAAATGGACGTCGCCATGCGGCTACCGATATCCGTGGCTGGGGCGTTAATGCCAGACGCACATGCTGGCTATGGGTTACCAATAGGCGGTGTGTTGGCGACCGATGTGAATACAATCATTCCATACGCTGTAGGGGTAGATATTGCCTGCCGAATGTGCATGAGTATTTTCGACGTTCCAGCGACTGTTTTGGATAAAGAACTTGCGCGCTTGAAGTGGATCCTGAACGAATGTACATTCTTCGGAATGGGTTCAACGTCAAAAGAGCATTTCGATACCCACCTGTTTGATTCTGATGACTGGAAAGCAACTAAGCTGATCCGCTCGCTGAAAGATAAGGCCTATAGCCAGCTCGGGACATCTGGCACTGGAAACCATTTTGTAGAGTGGGGGACCCTGAGCATTGGGGAAGGAAGCCTTGCAGATCTGCCTGCAGGGGAGTACCTGACCTTGCTTTCACACTCGGGCTCGCGCGGGTTCGGAAGTACGCTCGCCAATTATTATTCTACACTCGCGATTAAAAAAACGGGTTTGCCGCGGGAAGCCCGTGAACTAGCCTGGCTAGACTTGAATTCTGAGGAGGGACAGGAGTATTGGATTTCTATGAACCTCGCTGGTAACTATGCCTCTGCCAATCACCATGAAATTCATAACAAGATTGCCGATAAGTTTGGTATAAGACCGGTTCGCGTGATCGAGAACCACCACAATTTCGCTTGGAAGGAAAAGCTAACTGATGGAAGTGACGTAATGGTTCACAGAAAGGGTGCAACGCCTGCAGGCAAGGGCGTATTGGGGATTATCCCAGGCTCAATGGCTACGCCTGGGTTCCTGGTTGCTGGGAAGGGGGAGTTGGCGTCGATAAACTCTGCATCGCACGGTGCCGGCCGCCTTATGAGCAGAAATCAGGCTTTTAAAGAATTTAAGTCTGCTGCTGTAGCAGAATTACTGCGGTCTCGTGGGATAACACTGCTCGGCTCTGGTCTAGACGAAGCACCGATGGCATATAAAGATATTCATGCCGTTATGAAAGCACAGGAATCGTTGGTGGAAGTGCTGGGCACATTTATGCCGAAGATTGTAAAGATGGCTGATCCAAGAGAAAGGCCTGAAGATTGACCTACTTATTTTGGCAATGGGTTGCAACTTTAAATGATTAAACAGTAAATTCGTTTTTTGACAAACTAATAAATCTGAACGAACATCCATTTCGCCTATGTTATTACTTGGAATAGATATAGGAACTTCTTCAATAAAGGTTTCTGTAGTTGATGCGAATAACCAGCAGGTTATTGTTGCCGCGCAGTACCCCGACGAGGAAAGTGAAATTACAGCTAAGCAAGTAGGCTGGGCGGAGCAATCCCCGGAAATGTGGTGGTCACATGTTCAGTATGCTTTTGGCTTATGTAAACAAAAATCTACGTTTAACCCCAAAGACATCAATTCCATTGGTATAGCTTATCAGATGCACGGGCTTGTTTTGGTAGATAAAGGCCAGAACGTACTTCGCGATAGTATCATTTGGTGTGACAGTCGGGCAGTGGAGATCGGGACTGCAGCTTTTGATAAGCTTGGACATGAATTCTGTTTATCCCACCTTTTAAACTCCCCGGGAAATTTTACAGCATCGAAATTGGCTTGGGTAAGGGAACATGAACCAGAGATTTTTTCGCAGGTAGACAAGATGATGCTTCCAGGCGACTACATTGCGATGAAGCTGACGGGCGAAGTTACGACCACTATATCCGCATTGTCGGAGGCCATACTGTGGGACTTCAAAACCAACAGTCTTTCGGCAGAGTTGATGGCGTATTACGGAATTGATAAAGCCATGATTCCGGAAATCCGTCCGGTTTTTTCTGAACACGGGCGTGTTACGGGTGCTGTTGCAACTGCGCTTGGCCTAAAGGAGGGAATTCCAGTCGCATATAAATCTGGCGACCAGCCCAACAACGCATTATCCCTTAATGTCCTTCAACCCGGGGAAGTCGCAGCAACTGCGGGAACATCCGGAGTTATCTACGGTGTGAGCGATAAGCTTGCTTACGACCCTGAATCTCGGGTAAACACATTTGCCCATGTCAATCACAGGGAAGAACAAAAACGATTTGGTGTACTGCTCTGCATCAATGGTACGGGTAGCTTAAATCGTTGGGCTAAGAATCTCTTTGGCTCCCAGCTAAGCTACCAGGAAATGAATGATTTGGCAGGGAAAATTGAGGTTGGTTCGGCAGGCTTACGCGTTCTGCCTTTTGGAAATGGTGCGGAACGCATGTTGAAAAACAACCTTGTTGGTGCGCATATTCAAAACATAGATCTGAATGTGCACAATCAGGGACATATATTCCGCGCTGTGCAAGAAGGCATTGCTTTTTCTTTTCGTTATGGCCTTGACATCATGCGTTCTAATGGACTTAATCCCACTGTAATCAGAGCTGGAAAAGCAAACCTCTTCTTAAGTGATGTTTTCCTCCAATCATTTGTGAATACAACCGGTGTGCCGGTAGAACTTTACCAGAACGACGGCAGTGTTGGAGCGGCATTAGGTTCAGGGATAGGCGCGGGGATTTTTAGCTCTGCCAATGAAGCTTTTCAGAACATCAAACCTATGCAGCTCATTGAGCCCGCTGACACTCATATCTATGAGCCATACTATCAGCGTTGGCTTATCGACTTAAAAAAACAAGATCAATCTAAACACTAATATTTAATAACCACATTATGGCAAACGTTATAACCGGAGAAAAAGAATTCTTCAAGGGCATTGGACAGGTAAAATATGAAGGGCTGGAGTCAGATAACCCACTTGCTTTTCGCTGGTACGACGAAAATCGGATTGTTGCGGGTAAAACCATGAAAGATCACCTTCGTTTCTCGGGTGCATACTGGCATTCGTTCGTTGCAACTGGAGGCGATCCCTTCGGTGAGGCGACAATCGAACATCCATGGAATGCGAAGTCTGATCCAATCGAACGTGCAAAAGATAAAATGGATGCAGCGTTTGAATTTCTAACCAAAATGAATTTGCCCTTTTATTGTTTTCACGATGTAGACGTAGTCGATTTCACGAATGATGTAGTTGATAACGAAAGACGTTTGCAAACATTAGTGGAATATGCAAAAAAGAAACAAGCGGAGAGTGGTGTTAAGTTACTCTGGGGCACAGCAAATTTGTTCTCAAATCGCCGGTATATGAACGGCGCTGCTACGAACCCAAACTTTCATGTTCTCGCTCACGGAGCGGCGCAGGTTAAATCTGCTTTAGATGCGACCATCGCATTAGGCGGAGAAAACTATGTATTCTGGGGCGGACGAGAAGGCTACATGAGCCTTTTAAATACAAACATGAAACGTGAGCAGGAACATCTTGCAAAATTCCTCCATGCATCAAAAGATTATGCAAGGAAGCAGGGCTTTAAGGGTACGTTCTTTATTGAACCGAAACCTTGTGAACCAACTAAACACCAGTACGATTATGATGCCGCAACTGTAATTTCGTTCCTTCGCCAGTACGACTTGCTTGAAGATTTTAAGCTGAATTTAGAGGTGAACCACGCTACTTTGGCCGGGCACACGTTCCAGCATGAACTGCAAGTTGCCGCAGATGCGGGCTTACTGGGCTCAATGGATGCAAATAGGGGTGATGTTCAAAATGGCTGGGATACCGATCAGTTCCCAAATAACATCAATGAAGTTACTGAAGCAATGCTTATCGTTTTAGAAGCAAATGGCCTTCAAGGTGGAGGAATTAACTTTGATGCAAAGATCAGGCGGAATTCAACTGATCAGGCGGACTTGTTCTACGCTCATATTGGTGGCATGGATACGTTTGCAAGAGCTTTGGTGACTGCAGACAACATTCTTCAGAAATCTGACTACAAGAATATTCGTCACGAGCGCTATGCCTCGTTTGACTCAGGTGCTGGCGCAGAGTTCGAAGCAGGTAAGATGAGTCTGGAGGATTTGAGAAACTACGCGGTTGAACAAGGGGAGCCTGAAACAATAAGCGGACAACAAGAAATGTTGGAAAATATTATCAACCGTTATATTTAAACTATTTATAATCTATATCGAAATACATGAATTCATTAGGAACGTACGACTATGTTGTTTTTATTGTTTACTTTCTTATTGTAGCCACCTATGGCTACATGGTTTATCACAAAAAGAAGTCGCACGCAGAAAATTCTAAAGACTTCTTTTTGGCTAAAGACTCTTTAACCTGGTGGGCAATTGGAGCGTCACTAATTGCTTCAAACATTTCTGCTGAACAGTTTATTGGGATGAGTGGCTCCGGATTTTCTATGGGGCTTGCAATTGCAACGTACGAATGGATGGCTGCTGCGACCCTAATCATTGTTGCTGTATTCTTTATACCAGTATATCTAAAGAACAAGATCTATACGATGCCGCAGTTCCTGGGCCAGCGCTACAACAGTACCGTGGCGATGATTATGGCAATATTCTGGCTGCTTTTGTATGTAGTTGTAAACCTAACCTCAATCTTATATTTAGGGGCATTAGCTATAAACAGTATATCGGGCATCAATTTAACTGCCTGTATGTACATTTTGTCCATTTTCGCAGTGCTGATCACCTTAGGCGGCATGAAGGTAATTGGATATACTGACGTTATTCAGGTATTCTTTTTGATTTTAGGAGGATTAGCGACCACTTATCTCGCTTTACAACTTGTTGCTACCCATTTTGGATCCTCCGGGGTACTTAATGGTTTGCACATCATTACAGATCGGGCTTCAGACCATTTCCACATGATCTTCAAAAAAGAAAATCCGCATTACATGGATCTTCCGGGATTGAGTGTTCTGATTGGTGGTATGTGGATTGTAAATTTGAACTATTGGGGATGTAACCAGTACATTACCCAACGTGCGCTTGGTGCTGACTTGAAAACGGCTCGGAGTGGTTTGCTTTTCGCCGCATTCTTAAAGCTGCTCATGCCTTTAATTGTTGTCATTCCAGGCATCGCGGCGTTTGTGTTGTATAAGGAAGGCTTTGGTAACTTCCATGATGCCATGCAAAAAGGCGGCTCATTGAATCCAGACTCTGCCTATCCTGTATTACTAAATCTTTTGCCGGAGGGTTTAAAAGGCGTGTCGTTTGCGGCATTAGCTGCAGCAATTGTAGCCTCACTCGCCGGCAAAGCAAATAGTATTGCGACCATTTTTACCCTTGATGTTTATAAAAAAGTAATTAATAAGGATGCAGACGAGAACAGGCAGGTGATTGTGGGTCGTATTACCGTTATTACGGCAATGCTTATCGCAATCATCATTGCACCACATCTTGGAATGGATAAAAAAGGTGGTTTTCAGTTTATTCAGGAATACACAGGCTTTGTATCTCCAGGGATCTTTGCCATGTTTATTCTGGGATTTTTCTGGAAGAGGACAACCTCAAATGCTGCATTGTTTGCAACTATAGGCGGGTTCCTTCTCTCGGTTTTCTTTAAAGTGCTGCCATCCTTTGCAAACTTGGAATGGCTTAGCCCTTTTGGATTTTCAAAATTGGTAGATCAGACGGATGGTAGCAAAGTTTTTGAAATTCCCTTTATAGATCGGATGGGGATTGTATTTGTGATGTGTGTCATAGCGATGTTTATCATCAGTAAATTCGAAAATAGAAACGGCATCAATCCAAAAGGACTTGATGTTGATCGCAGTATGTTCAAAACCAGTAACGGTTTTGCGGCGGGCGCACTAATTATTATCGGAGTGATCGTAGCCCTTTACACGATTTTCTGGTAATTGAGCAATCTGATTTGTTCTCGGGCCGCCTTCTAAGGCGGCCCTTTTTTTATCTCTGAACATCTGAATAATTGTATCAGAGCCCTTATTTGCATTGGAAATCAAAAACATAAAGGTGAATTGTTGCTAATATTTATTAAATTCACTATTGAAAAAGTCAAGTCATCATTATGGAAAGAACGGCAAAAGAGGAGTTATTGGATGTGATAGAACAACAAGTTAGTTCATCGATTTTAGGAGGAATGGAGAATGAGTACGAGGAGTTGGAAGCGCTTGGGTACATCACAATCAATAGAGATGCAGCACAGCATTCTGCATCAATCACCCCGGCAGGTGAAGCCTATTTGGAACAGTTGCGTAACACGATCTAAAATTTGAAGGCAAGATATAATGAAAAGGCAAAAAGGCCTTTATGGGAAGCCTGTGTTCGGTCCATTTGCTGAAGCGCTCCTGCTTCAAAGGTTCGAGCCACTGAATTCTAAGACCCAAAAATCCGTATAAATACCCGGCACAAACTTTCTGATTTAATGATTCTATTCTAATTACGCAAACTACTGTTATATATACTGTTTGTTGCATAATAGTAAACAAATTGTACCTGGACTGTATTGTAGATAAGAAAAGAAAGCAAATAAATTACTTAAAAATCGGAGGAAAAAAAATGGAATTACAAGACAATCCACAGCACAAAGAAGGCCCTGTTGCCAGAATGATCGAAGAACAAACCGCGAAATTGCCATCGGATCTATTCTTGTGGGCAGCCCTGGGTTCAATAGGCGTTTCTTTAGCGTTGAAATTCACGGGCCACAAACACACAGCATTATTCGTGGGACAATGGGCACCGACTTTCCTTTTGTTAGGTCTGTACAATAAAATTGTTAAGACTGAAGGACACGATCAACTAAGCTAATTCTAACCTTAACTACAACCTATGTTCTACCACGCAAAAGAATTGCAGTTTAACGCCCGAGTTTCTGCGCCGGATCCAAGATTTGCTAGAATTTTACTAGAGCAATTCGGCGGGCAAAATGGTGAACTTAAAGCAGCAATGCAATACTTCACTCAAGCCTTCCCATTAAAGCAGCCATTTCCAGATAAGTATGATTTGCTTATGGATATAGCGACTGAAGAATTTAGTCACCTTGAAATTGTTGGAGCCACCATCCAGATGTTATTAAAAGGTGTTAATGGGGAATTAAAACAAGCTTCAGAACAGGATGAAATCAATACCTTACTTGACGGCAAGGCAGCCAAGGAAGGCTATATTCATGAGGCAATGATAAACCCACACTTCTATGCAGTGAGTGGAGGGGCACCTACGCTTACAGATTCCAATGGTATTCCATGGACTGCTGCTTATGTAAATGCAAATGGGGAGCCAACTGTCGACATGCGTTCTAATATGGCGGCAGAATCACGTGCAAAGATTACATATGAGTATTTACTTAAATATACTGACGATCCATACGTGCGTGAAACCCTGCGCTTTTTGATGACCAGGGAAGTTGCCCATTATCAAATGTTTGAGGCAGCTTTGAACACCATTCAACCTAATTTCCCTCCTGGTGTGTTACAGACAGACCCTAGATACAGCAATACGTATTTTAATATGTCTTCAGGCCCTACGGTGAGAGGTCCTTGGAATGAAGGCTTAAGCAGTCAACTTGGAGAACAATGGCAATATGTTGAAAATCCATTGGAAACTGTGATTGCAACGGAAGGTCTAACCAAAGTTGAGCCGACTGGAACCGAAAGAACGGATTCGAGTGTAAAGAAGGCTGACAAGGCTTTGGGTAAGTTAAGATCTGAAGAGATTAAGTCTGCCCTTCCGAAAGGTGCAACACAGTGGAGCGACTATTAATATCCATTTAGTTAGTATTTCTGAGATCCTAAACCTGAAGAGGTTTGGGATTTCTGCTTTAAACATAAATATGATTGTCAATTATACAGAAGATGGATGGGAGATTGTTACTCAGCGTTCGCATGGCTTATTAGCGGCACAAATCTGCGCTCAATGGCAGAAAGACAACCAACCGGAAAGATGGGTGGAAACTCTGATTGCTACTGCGGAACATGATGATGTTTACAATGAATTTGAGAATGCAGAATTATTAACGGAAAGTGGTGGGCCGAAGAATTTTGCCATGACAAGTTTTCAAAAGGAATATGCTTCAAAGCTTATTGATATGGCACTTACCAAAGGGCGCTATATTGGCCTGCTGGTAGCTCGGCATATTAATTTTCTTCATGGCGAAGACCCAGAGGGTAAGAAGTATTGCGCTGAACTTAAGAAAAAGGAGGGACGATGGCTACAAGAAGCAAAAACAACAAAGCGGGAACTAGATGCGTCCTATAGTTTGCTTGAATTTTGCGATGCCTTTTCATTATTGATCTGTCAGAAAATGGTTCAGCCTGAACAAAGAAAAGTTGAAATAAGTAATGGACCAGACGGTATACCATACGTCTTATCCGGTGACGAAGAAGGAAACCTAGTTGTGGAGCCTTGGCCATTTGAACTTAGGGAGTTCAAAGTAAATCTTGAATCCAGATTGCTAAAGCAATTGGTGTTCACTAGTGTAGAGTCGTTCCGGGATGCTATAAGAGACAGCCCCGTAACACTTCGGGAATTGCGGCTTCGAAAACGGAGTTAATAGATATAAACTTGCATCTTCGAGTAATTTCTGCTGAAACCGTATCTTTCATTTAAAGAACAAGGTTTATGGTCATGGAACTTAGTAGAATGGTTTTGGTTGGTTTGTCGCTGGACAAGAAAACATCAAACGAAAACGGACAATCTACAGTTGATTGCGGTAGCTTGTGGCAGAAGTTCATCAACGACAACTGGTTTAGTCGGGTGCCAAACAAAATTTCTCAGCAAATATTTGCAGTCTACCACGAGTACGAAAGCGATCATACAGGTAAGTTTGCTTATTTCATTGGTTGTAGGGTTAGCGATGAGGCTGAAGTTCCAAAGGGATTGCAAAAACTAGTTGTACCAAGAGGAACCTTTGAAAAATTCATTGCAAAAGGAACCATGCCGGGTTGTATTTATGAAACCTGGACTTTGATTTGGGCATCTCCCATTAAAAGAGCTTACCAGGTAGATTTTGAGGTTTACGATGATCGGAGCAAAGATTGGAATGATGCGGAAGTTGACATATTTGTTTCTGTTAAAGAATGAAAATGTTGATTTCTTTAAAAATAACGTTGAGGTTGATTTCTTTAAAAAGAACATTAAGAATGTTTTGGTTGAAGGGAGGCCAATTACATAGATTCCTTTTTCTTCCTTTTCTTTTAGCTACAGTATCTGGCCTTTCTGTTTCTGGCCAGGAACATTCGTTCCCTGCTGCCGCTCAGCAACATTTGTCTTCAATATCTCTTGGCCGAGAGTTGCTGCAATTAGAGCAAGACTCCGCAGACCTGAAAGGAGAAATATCTTTTGAAAAGACGGATGATGATGCTTACTTGTTGCTTGGTATAAATCATCTTTGGGAGAAAACAGCTGATGGTATTTATTTCCGATTTGTTCAAGAAAAAGTAAATACATTCTTTGCTCGTAACGAAAAAAGCAGAAATCAGGGCGCTGATGTGAGTGTTGTAGCCCTGCAGTATGGACGTCCAATGCTTACCTTATATAAAGTAACCGGCCAGCCAAAATATTATCAGGCAGCAACCCAGCTTTGGCAATTGATGCAAAAACAAGGTCACTTTGGAGATGATGATTTTAGTATCGCTTTACCCTTCTATGTTGAATATGCTGCTTTGGTTGGCGACACCAGCGCCTTTGACACATTGACAGATCAGCTTAAGCTTAAAGAGAAGGAAGTTGAGCAGTCGCGATTGCGCAGGGACTATGCATTAAGAATCGGGCAATATGGTTTAGCACTGGTGGAGGTTTTGGATTGTCTCCCAGATTCTAAGAACAGAAAAGTAGTTCTGCAGCTATTGAAGCGATGCACAATTAGGGTGGAAGAAATAGTTAAACAAAAGCCAGGATCCTGGGTGGGACTAGAGGCGCAAACAAGGTGCATATATCTATATACCTTAGCGAAAGCATCAAGGTTAGGCTATATTGAAGGGCCAGCTAAAGTAAACATCGAAGCCGGGTACAAAAGCATTATTGCGACCAATCCACCGTCGGAGGGTAAGTATTATAGCTTCGACTCTCAAAACAAAGGACTTTGCTTGCTTGCGATAAACGAATATGAACTTTACAACTTGCCAAAACCCGGCATGGGCCATGTAGTTTTGTTGGATTCATTTTTTAACAATGAGACCAAAATCAATCAAAGTAGAAACACAATCCGCTGGCATTATAAATGGGACGAAAAAGGTGATAATGGATTTTCCACCTGGGCTGGTCAGTTCCAGAGGGCGGGATACCGAACAACGACACTATATACCAAGCCTACTAAGTCAAACCTAAAGAATGCTGCTGTTTATATCATTGTTGACCCAGATACTGAAAAGGAGAACAAACATCCAAATTATATAAAGGAGGAGGATATCAAAGCAGTTGTAAACTGGGTTAAGTCAGGAGGCGTTTTGCTATTAATGGCAAATGATAGTGCCAACACAGAACTTGACAAGTTTAACATGCTGGCAGCGAGCTTTGGCGTTTCGTTCAATAAAGACAGTAAAGGAAAGGTTATCGGAGACCATTTTGACATGGGCAAAATTAGCATAAAACGTACTAACCCTATATTTTCTACGGCTAAGGCAGTTTTCATTAAAGAGTTTAGTAGCCTGCATCTTACTGGTTCGGCCCAATCGATTCTGAAAGATAAGGACGGG
>JAQBOT010000201.1 GCA_028287885.1 Pedobacter sp. | reverse complement strand
TGATTCAAGGAAGATCTGTCCGTCAGTAATCGAGATCACGTTCGTTGGAATATATGCAGATACGTCACCAGCCTGAGTTTCTATGATTGGAAGCGCAGTTAATGAACCACCACCTTTAACGATTCCTTTTAAGGATTCTGGAAGGTCGTTCATGGCTTGTGCGATGTCATCATTCTGGTTGATCTTTGCAGCACGCTCTAATAAACGACTGTGTAGATAAAACACGTCTCCAGGATATGCTTCACGGCCCGGTGGGCGACGAAGTAATAGGGAAACCTCGCGGTATGCAACAGCTTGTTTAGATAAATCATCATATACAATAAGTGCAGGGCGACCCGTGTCACGGAAGAACTCACCAATCGCTGCACCAGAGAAAGGTGCGTAGAATTGAAGTGGGGCAGGATCAGCAGCAGATGCAGAAACTACAACTGTATAAGCCATGGCGCCATTTTCTTCCAATGTACGAACAACGTTCGCCACTGTACTTGCTTTCTGACCACAAGCAACATATATACATAAAACAGGGTTACCTGCTTCGTAAAATTCTTTTTGATTTATGATTGTATCGATACAAACAGCACTTTTACCAGTCTGACGATCGCCGATAACCAACTCGCGCTGACCTCTACCAATCGGGATCATTGCATCGATTGCTTTGATACCAGTCTGTAATGGCTCAGCAACCGGCTGACGATAAATTACCCCTGGTGCTTTACGCTCAATAGGCATTTCATACGTCTGGCCCAAAATAGGTCCTTTACCATCAATAGGCTCACCAAGTGTGTTTACAACACGGCCAAGCATACCGTCACCAACTTTGATGGAAGCAATTTTCTTTGTGCGTCTAATTGTATCACCTTCTTTGATTCCGCTGAAAGGGCCTAATAAAACCACACCAACGTTATCTTCTTCAAGGTTCAATACAATCCCTTGTAAACCATTGTCAAACTCAACAAGTTCACCGGATTGTACTTTTGTTAAACCATAAACTCGGGCAATACCATCACCCACTTGTAATACAGTACCAACTTCTTCAAGTTCAGCTTCTGATTTAAAGCCCGCCAATTGTTGTCTGATAATTGCCGAAACTTCGTCTGGTCTTACCTCTGCCATAATTTTATATTATTTCTTTTACTCAGTTGTCTTTATATCTATTCAGAATTACGCCACACCTTGGGCAAATTCTTTTCTTAATTTATTCAGGCTGTTTGAAATACTTGCATCAAACTGCTTGTCACCAACGGTTAAAACAAAACCGCCGATAAGTTTCGGATCCACCTTTTCCCTCAATATGACTTGCTTGGCACCAACCTGAGCTTTCACCAAAGAAACAATTTCAGCGCGGTTAGCTTCTGTTAACTCAATAGCCGAAATAACGTCAGCAGTAACAATGCCTTTAAGTTTGTTGTATTGAACCACAAACTGTTTAGATGTTTCAAATAGAATAGCTGAACGGCCCTTACTTACCACCAATTCCATGAAGGTTTTCGTAACCTTATGAACCTGAGATCCAAATAAGTTAGTCAGAATTCCAGCTTTCTTATTCAAAGGAATAATCGGGTTACCTAGTACAGCTTCAAGCTCGGAGTTTTTTCTGATCACTTGCTCAATAAGCACCATGTCGTTCCTCATATCTTCCAGAGAATTCATTTCTACAGCTAGATCAATAAGTGATTTTGCGTAACGTGATGCGGCTTTTATTTCTGACATTTTATTTTAATTAAGCTGAAACCGAACTAGTTTAATTCAACATCCTTCAAAAGCCCGGTTACAAGCTCCTGTTGTTTTGCTTTATCCTGCAATTGGTTGCGCAATACACGCTCAGCAATATCCAGAGATAAGGTTGATACTTGATTCTTCAATTCGATCAATGCAGCTTTCTTCTGATTCTCAATCTCAATCTTTGCTTTTTCAATCAATTTAGCACCTTCATTCTGTGCCTGAACTTTAGCTTCATTAACTATAGAATCCTTTAGGGTTTTAGCTTCCTTCAAGATGATATCGCGTTCAGCCCTTGCTTCTTTCAACAAATCTTCATTTTGAGCAGTTAAACGAGCCATTTCTTTCTTAGCTAATTCTGCTTTGTTTAAGGCTTCGTCAATATATTGTTCACGATCATGAATCGCAGACATGATTGGCTTCCATGCATATTTTTTCAAAAGCAACAATAAAAACAAGAATGCAATTAATGTCCAAAAAACCAATCCAATACTAGGGGTAACTAACTCCATATTTTTTTATTTTAATTTCTTTACTTCATTTAATTAAGGCTGGGAAACAACCAATCGTCAATTTCCCAGCCTTATTTTTTGGTAAAAACCAGTGGCTGATTAAGCTCCTGGATTGTTTCCTAAGAACGCAACTACCACACCGAACAAAGCAACACCTTCAATAAGGGCTGCAGCGATGATCATTGCTGTTTGAATTTTAGAAGCAGCTTCTGGTTGACGAGCAATACCTTCCATTGCTTTACCACCTACTTGACCGATACCGATACCGGCACCTACTACTGCTAAACCGGCTCCTATTGCCGCGATTGAACCTACCATAACTAATTTAATTTATATTGATGAATCTATAGTTTCTTATTAATGATGCTCTTCGATAGCCATACCGATGAACAAGGCACTTAGTAACGTAAAAATAAAAGCCTGTAAAAATGCAACAAGCAACTCCAGTACATCCATAAAGATCACGAAGGCTACTGAAACGGGTGCAATGGCTAAAGACTTAAAGATGAAGATCAGAGAGATCAAACTCAACACAATGATGTGACCTGCAGTAATGTTTGCAAATAACCTGACCATCAAAGCAAAAGGTCTCGAAAGAATACCGATCAACTCTACAGGGATCATAATAATGTACATCCACTTTGGAACAGCAGGAGCAAAAACGTGTCTCCAGTAGTATTTGTTACCATTTACATTCACAATGATCAATGTAAAGATGGCAAGGATGAACGTAGTTGCAATGTTACCAGTTACGTTGGCACCACCTGGAAAGATCGGAATCAAACCAAGCAAGTTGTTGATCAAAATGAAAAAGAAGATTGTTAATAGAAAAGGCATGAATCTCGCGAAGTCATGTCCGATATTTGGTCTGGCAACATCATCTCTGATGAACACAAAGATTGGCTCCAAAAACGACTGCAATCCTCGAGGCGACTTGCCTTCACGTTTCTTGTAGGCCGTTGCAACCGCAGTAAAAACAAACAATAGAATTACAACGGTAAGAAACATGGCCGCCACGTTTTTTGTAATCGAGAAATCCATGATCTCAGCTGATGCAGCTTCGTCAACCTTTCCATCCGCACCAACAACCTTAATTTGTTTATTGAAGAAGTTTTGAGAGACACTCTGACCCTTAGCTTCCTCTTCTAAACGATAGGTATTGTACTTGCCCTTGTGGTCGGCTTCGCCATGATGAAATTCACCTGAAGAGAAAACCTCCAAACCTGAAGGCGTATATAGAATTACAGGAAGCGGAAAAGCAAAGTTACCAGCTACATGCCACACATGAGAATCTGCAATGTGTTCCATCACCACCGCTGTAGGATCAAATTTTTCTTCTCCGTTTGCACCTTCTGAGGAAGGCTTTTCAGCATGCACATTTGCGGAATCAACAACTGCTGAATCTACTGCTTCAGTCTGTGCATAAACGGACGGAACCACAGCAAAAAACGCTAAAAAAAGCGTAAAAGCAACAATTAACCTATTAACTTTGAATTCAAAAACGTGGCTACAATCCATTTACTCGCAGATTTTTACTATTTATTTTGGTGGCGCAAGTTACGCAACAGGCAGTATATTTCAAAGAAGCTGAACAATAAATATAAAGAAAAAAAGTTCGTCAGAAAACTTAAACCGAGCTCCTGGCCCTTCTGGCTGTAAATCAGCACGAAAGCTAAAGAAAAAAGCATCTTCAGGGTTATTGAGCCCATAATAGCCATTATACCCACTTCCGGGTTTCTTTTCATGCCCAAATACGCCATCACATAGGCGATATAAGTAAGCCCTCCAAGGAAGAAAAACACCGCCCAGAACTTACCGATAAGGAGACTTGGATCAGAAAAAAGTATAGGGATTGCTGAGAAAACTGCAGCTAGGATGCAACAGTATAAAACATAGAATAAGGTGAAGCGGGTTATACTCAAGGGAAAATATTAGTCCGCAAAATTACCAAATACAATTAGTAAAGTCGGTCTATTTCTGATTATTGATCTGATTCACTTCCTTTAAGACGTGATAAATAGCCACAATCACGCCAAGTAAACTCAGGCCTGCCGTGTAATACATCTTGTTGTTATCGATATTTTCATCTATCGAATAACCCCCAACGGCAAATATTCCAATGATGAAAAACATTTGAAAGAATAATCCCGAGTAGCGTACAAATGTGTTTACACCTTCCGGCTTATTGTTTTTATTGGAGTCTTCCATGTTAGTATATTAAATAAAAGTAATCGTATTGGATGAATTTAGGCCGGAATAAAATATTTTTGCATATATTTTCCATTCAACTAACGACCATAGTAAGGATTCCTTGAACTATTTTATCTCTCGTCATGTAAAGTTAATACTATTTTGCCTGGGCTTATGCATCCTGTATGCCTGCAGCTCACAAAAGGATACGGCTACAAGCAGAGCAATGCAAAACTTAACTTCTCGGTACAATTACATTTACAATGCCAATCTAATACTTGAGGACTACATCAGTAGCATTCAACAGACCCATTCAGACAATTTCTCTGATATTCTACCTGTTTACATTAATCCTGTCGCATTTAATCCTGCAGCCGTTGATCCGATTCAAGCGCCGGTTGATCGCAAGGAACTAGATGAAATTATAAGCAAGGCGCAAACCCTCATTGCTGACAAAAGTTACAGCAACTACATCGACGACGCCTATTTGCTTTTGGGCAAAGCCTATTTTTACAAGGGGAATTATTTCATCGCCGCAGAATACTTTGATTACACTGCCCATACCTATAAGAAGGATAAGAAAACTCGGCTTCAGGCCCTGAACTGGAAAGTCAGAAGTTACATGCAGTTAATTAACCTGAAGACAGCCGCTGCAATTAGCGACAGCCTGGAAACTCTGCTGGATAGTGTTAAACACAACCGCTCAGAGCCCTATGCAACACTCGCACAAATGAGCATGGATCTGAAACGCTATAAGGAAGCCATACCATACTTGCAGTCTGCAGTTAAAGAAAGCGACAACAAGAAAAACAAGATCCGCTGGACCTACATCCTTGGGCAACTTTACGAAACCCAAAATGATCCGCAATCTGCATTGAAGTGCTATCGGAAAGTACAAAGCAGCAATGCCGGCTTCGAACTCTATTTCAATGCCAACATGAGCCGCATTAAGTTGGCCGCACAGGCTGAAGGGAGATCAAAAACCAAAACGGAACAAATGCTTGCCTTGCTGAAAGATGATAAGAATGCAGACTTCATCAATCAGGTATATTATAACATAGCGAACGTATATGCAGACGAGCAAGATTTTACAAATGCATCAGCCTACTACAACCGTGCAATCAGAACATCAACAACAGAGCCCTACCAAAGGGGACTTGCTTACCTGAAACTTGCAGATCTTAATTTTAATCAGCTGAACAATTATGTTAAGGCTAAATCTTATTACGACAGTGCCGTTATCAACTTGCCTAAAACCTACCCGAATTACGACATCATTGCCAGGAAGAATAAAAATCTTCAGTACTTAACGGATCGATACCAATTAATTTCAGTTCAGGACAGCTTACAGTCTTTCGCGCGATTGCCAGAAGGCGAACGCTTTCAGCGCATTCAAACATTTCAGACAGCAGTTCAGGCTCAACCTATAAGCCCGATTCCGCAAGTTGGAGGCACAGCAAGCCAACTAAAAGGAAGCGGGACGTTCTATTTCGATAACCAAAATGCCATGGCACTTGGATTGTTGGATTTCAAGAAGAAATGGGGCAACCGCAAGCAGGAAGACAATTGGCGCCAGAGCATCCGAACTTCAGAACAGGCCAATACTCAAAAAACACTTACTGCAACCATAAATGGGATTCCAACTGACCCGGATCAAGCCTCTGCTCCAAAGAATCAGATCACTCCAGGCACTGCGGCACTGCTCGCATCGATTCCGGTAAACCCCGAAATGCTGCAGTCTTCAAATCAAAAGATCGTCAATGCCTATTATGAAATAGCGTCATTTTACCAGCAGGAGCTCAATGATACACTTGAGGCAATTCGCATCTTCGAAGAACTTTTAAATCTTTTTCCAGACAACAACTTCTTGCCTGCAATTAATTACAGCCTATACCTGGCTTATAAAAATAGCAATCCAAAGAAATCCGAACAATATAAAGATGTTGTATTATCAAAATTTGCCAACTCTGTTTATGCAAAGACAATCCTTGATCCGGCATTTTCAGTAAAACAATCAGAACTCGACCGGGTAGTTGAATCACAGTATAACTTGCTATTCTCTACATACCAAACAAAGGATTTTCAAGCTGTAATCAAAAAAGCAGATTTGCTTTCCAGCAGTTATCCGGACAATTACCTCCTACCCCAGTTCGAATACCTAAAAGCTATTGCAATCGGACGCACGGAGCCTGTCGACAGCCTGATTGTAGCATTTACAGCCATCAAGAACACGTTCCCCGAAGATAAGCTTATCATTCCACTTGTAGATTCACACTTAGCCTACATTAAGGCCCATCTGAACGAATTCAAGAGAAGAAGAATTGCACTGACAGATTTTGACCCCAATGAACCTCCCTTTTCAAATCCGCCGTCAATGAGATCCGCAACAGCTGCCAATCCTTTGAAAGCTGCAGCTGTTAACAAACCAACTGACGAGGTAAAAGAGAAACAAGTTAGTATAGCTCAGGTGCCAACTCCA
>JAQBOT010000196.1 GCA_028287885.1 Pedobacter sp. | reverse complement strand
CCTGATTTACCAACAGGCAGGCTGTAATCAGATTGTATGTTGTAGTTTGTGTTGTAACCGCGGCCATTGTTCTGCTGTGCAATGAGCTCATCAACAGAAACACCATTCAAATTGTAAATGTCTGTATTGTAATTCTGGAAGTTCGTGTTTTCACCCTGCGACAAGCCGAAGTTAAAGGTTAGTTCCTCTTTCGGTTTCTTGAATTTCTGAGAGAAATCAAGGTTTAAGTCATAGCTTTTCCCCTTGCCATTATTGTCGTTGATTCGGTTGCTCAACTGTACAGGATTTCTACTTGCATCCAGCTGATTGATGCTTATGGTCTCGCTTCTCTCGTTATCCCTGATGTTGAATCCGCCAGTGAAGCTTAACGTACTCTTCGGTGCAAGGTAAAAATCGATACCTGTTTTTACATTATGACCCTTGTCGTTGGATTTAGAATCGGTAGACTGGTCTGCAAACACCGTCGGGTTGATGTCGCTGCTGTTTAAATACTCAATGTTGTTGAAACCACCACCATAACGATTTCCATAACGGTAGCTGTAATTTCCATAAACGTTAAACTTATCATTCTGGAAGCTCAAACTCGTATTTGCATTGTAGTTATCGCGGTTTCCTGCTGTCAAAGCAAGGTTGCCGTTAAAACCAAGTTTTTTGTTCTTCTTCAAAACGATATTGATAATTCCGGATTGTCCTTCTGCATCATACTTTGCACTCGGATTGGTGATTACTTCAACACTTTCAATGGAACTTGCAGGAATAGATTGAAGAATTTGAGCAACATTACCACCCGCAATTAGCGAAGGCTTGCCGTCGATCAAGACTTTAACACCGCTTGATCCTCTTAAACTTACATTCCCGTCGATGTCGGTTTGTACCGAAGGCACATTCTGCAGTAGATCTGTAGCCGATCCACCTTCACTAACCAAGCTTTGATCTACGGAGAAAACCTTTTTATCAATCCCCAATTGCATGGAGCTTTTCTGTCCGGTAACTTTCACCTCATTTAAAATGGTACCCTTAGCGGCTTTCATTCTAATTGTACCCAGGTTGATGTCTTTGCCACTTATTTGCATAGAATCACGTACCATTGTTTGATACCCCACATAGCTAATTTTAAATGTAAAAACACCTGCAGGCAGACCAATAAGGGTAAGATTTCCATCCGCATCTGTTTGTCCCACCTTCACTGTTGCCTTTGTTCTACGATTCAAAACCACGGCCGTAGCATAGGGTACGGTTTGGTTGTTACCGGCATCTATGATCTTGGCGGTTATCTTTGTCGTTCCCCCGGTCTGAGCATTTAGCTTTATGGAAACTGCAGATATTGCAAGTATTATTAATAGGAATTTGTATACGGCCTTCTTCATCAAATGTTATTTTACTGAGTTACTTTATATGGGGGAGACAAAGTAACGGCAGCAAAGTTTAATAAGAAGTCTGGTAACTATTTTATTACAGCGCTTTAAGGCCCTTTAAAGGTAATATTGTTGTTAACAAATTATAGTTGAAGTGTTAGTCAACGCTAACTGTAAGGCCTTCCTGTTGCAGAATCTTTCGGTAGATTTCCATTTCTGTAAACGAACCTTCGAGAACTGCGCATTTGCCTTTGTTGTGCACCTCCCAGGCAATTTTCTCCGCCTGGCCTTCTGTGTAATCAAGATACTTCATCATACAGTAAATCACATGTTCGAAGGTGTTTACGTCATCGTTCCACAGGATCAAGCGGTGCGAGGTCTTTATGGAGCTTAAGACCTCTTCTAACGTAAATGTTTCTTCCTGCGTTTCTGTTGACATGTGACAAAAATAAGCAAAAACGAATTAATGTGGTAGCTATTGTAATTTTTACCAACGATCAATTGGATCAACTGCCTTTAGTTGCTCGCGTCATTTGCTCAAGCATATCCCACATATCTCCTGGTATAGCTTCCAAACCATTAAACTGGCCCGCTCCCTGTAACCATTCTCCACCGTCTATTGTAATCACTTCCCCATTAATGTAAGCAGAGAAGTCGCTAACCAGAAAGGCGGCTAGATTTGCCAACTCCTGGTGTTCGCCCACCCGCTTCAAAGGAACGCGGTTCTTAAAGTCAAACTTTTCTGCAAGATCCCCAGGCAGCAGTCGCTCCCAAGCTCCTTTAGTCGGAAAAGGACCCGGCGCGATTGCATTGGTTCGGATGCCGTATTTACCCCATTCCACGGCAAGCGACCTGGTCATGGCCAGCACGCCGCCTTTTGCGCAAGCGGAAGGAACTACATAGGCAGAACCCGTGAAAGCATAAGTGGTCACTATGTTCAAAATACTTGCAGGTTGTTTTTCTTTGATCCAATGTTTTCCAAAGGCCAGCGTACAATTTACAGAGCCCTTCAATACGATATCGATGATAGAAGAAAATGCGTTTGCAGACAAGCGTTCAGTAGGGGATATGAAATTACCTGCGGCATTGTTAATCAAGCTGTCTACCTTTCCGAAAACCCGTACCGCTTCTTCGAGCACGTGTTCTACTTGGACATATTCTCGTACGTCGCAGGCTACGGCCAGCACTTTTCCACCAGTTAGACTTTCTAACTCCCGGGCAGTCTCTTCAATTACGGTTAATTTGCGGCTTGTGATTACCAGATCTGCACCCAGCTGAAGAAAATAGGTACCCATGGCTTTCCCCAATCCCGTACCTCCACCGGTAATCACAATGGTTCTGCCTTTCAAAGCATCATCTCTTAACATCGGTTGGTTGTACATACTATTTCTTCTGAAGGTTGTCGATAATGGTTCTGAGAATGCTTCGGGTTGCCGGCGACCACCATTGGGCGAGCATCACTTCAAGGCTGGCAGACTGATCTGCAGACAAGCATTTTATCAGATCCTGTCGGATGTTCTTTTTGCTTTCTTGCCAGGTGTTGGCTTCAAATGCCATGTACTTGCGTACTTTCCTTTCTGCTGCGGTTAATATGCTTTCTGGTTTTACCAGCTCATCGATCAATCCAACTTGAAGTGCCTCTTCCGGACTGAATAGTTTGCCTTCCAGCAGGCTGCGGCTTGCATTGGCCTTGCCAATCCAGAATGAATAAAGCTCAAAAATGCTGTTCGGAACAATGATTCCCACTGGTACCTCATTTAAACCTATGATGAATTTACCTTCAGCCATTACCCTCGCATCGCAGGCAAGTGCAAGCACACACCCACCTGCGGGACTGTGTCCATTAATTGCCGCGACAAGTGGCTTTTTGAAGGCTGTTAAGTTGGCTACGAAATCCAAGAATAGCTTCCAGAAAGACAAGGCCTGTTCCTCATTGTATTCGTATAGTTCAATCAGGTCCAATCCCGCAGAAAAGAAGCTTTCTCTCCCTGTTATCATCACGCCGCCAATCGCTGGGTCTTCTTCAATGTTGATTAAAATGTCATTGAGTTCCTTGATCATCTCCCGGTTTAAAGCATTTGATTTTCCCCGGTTTAAGGTAATAATCGCTAAGCGGTCTTTTATACTTGCTTTGATCGTGTTCATGGTATAATAATTTGCTGCTT
>JAQBOT010000185.1 GCA_028287885.1 Pedobacter sp. | reverse complement strand
GCGAAGAGAGTTTAGCGTTTTCCTTTGCCAGACTATCATTTACCTGTCCAAGGTTCGCATACTTTGTTAAAACGTTGAGATTTTCATACGCCTTGCCAACAACCTCATTGGTCGAATTAACCGTTGCACTTTTCTGATACACATTGTTTTTGACGGTAAGAACAAGCGCAACTGTAAAGAAGATAATGAAAAAGAAAAATGCGTTATATCTGTTTATGAAAATCCAAAGGTTACGCATAGTCAGGCTTCAGCACGGTTTACTGCATTAAGAATTTGTAACCACCAATGTTCTTTAGTGCAATACCAGTACCACGTACTACCGCTCTTAATGGATCTTCAGCAATATGTACAGGAAGCTTTGTCTTAGCTGCAACACGCTTATCCAGGCCGCGCAATAACGCTCCACCACCAGTTAAGTAAATACCAGTTTGATAGATATCTGCGGAAAGCTCTGGAGGTGTGATCTCAAGCGCTTTTAGAATTGCTTCTTCAATTTTGGATATGGATTTATCCAGGCAGTGTGCAATTTCAGTATAGGAAACAGTAATTTGTTTAGGAATACCGGTCATTAAATCTCTTCCCTGAACAGCAAAGTCAGCAGGCGGATCTGTTAGTTCCGGCAAGGCCGCACCAACTTCAATCTTGATCTTTTCTGCGGTACGGTCACCAATCATAATATTATGCTGACGGCGAATATAATTTACAATGTCGGCATCAAAATTATCTCCGGCAACACGGATACTCTGGTCACATACAATTCCTGATAAAGCAATTACAGCAATCTCTGTTGTACCACCACCTATATCGATAATCATGTTACCCATTGGCTCTTCAACATCGATTCCAATACCTACAGCTGCTGCCATCGGTTCATGAATCAGGTATACTTCTTTAGCACCAGCGATCTCTGCCGAGTCACGCACCGCTCGTTTCTCCACTTCAGTAATCCCCGAAGGGATGCATATAACCATTCTTAAAGAAGGGAACATCCAACCTTTACCACCATTCAGCATGCGAATCATACCTTTTATCATGGCTTCCGCTGCGTTAAAATCCGCAATTACACCATCTTTCAATGGACGTACAGTACGGATGTTATCATGGGTTTTACCTTCCATTTGCATGGCTTGGCGTCCTATTGCTATGATTTTATTTGTTTGTCGGTCAAAGGCTACAATAGAGGGTTCGTCTACAACCACTTTATCGTTATGTATAATCAGGGTATTAGCGGTGCCCAAATCGATAGCAACCTCTTGTGTAAACCAGTTAAATAAACCCATTTATAGGTGATGATTTAAATATAAAAAATTCTGTGTACTATAGTAATGTAAAACTACGTCTTTTTATTGTATAAGATGATAAAAAGTTTAGTGCTTAAAATGTCTCACACCCGTAGTTAACATCGAAATACCCATCTCATTTGCCATGTTTATAGAATCGGCATCTTTGATGGAACCACCTGGTTGCAATACTGCCGTTATTCCGGCTTCTGCCGCAATCTGAACACAATCCGGGAAGGGAAAAAAAGCATCTGAAGCCATCACTGCGCCAGGTAGCGGGAAGTCGAAAGACTCTGCTTTTACAATCGCTTGTTTTAAGGCATCTACCCTGGAGGTTTGACCTACACCGCTTGCAAGCAAGGCATTGTTTCTTACAAAAACAATGGTGTTGGATTTGGTATGTTTTACGATTTTATTAGCGAAGAACAAGTCTTGTAGTTCCTGCTCCGTTGGTTTTTTCTCCGTAACAGGAACCATCTGTTCTGGCCCTTCTATGCTTAGATCTTTGTCTTGCTCAATTACACCATTTAACAAAGTCTTGAACTGCTTTTTCGTGAGTTCAATTTCTTTCCTTTCCAGGATTACGCGATTTTTCTTTTTACGGAATAGCTCCACAGCCTCGGGTTGGTAGGAAGGTGCAATAAGCACCTCGAAAAACAGGTTGTTTATTTCTGTTGCAGTGGCCAGATCAATTTCTCTGTTGGCAATCAAAACACCGCCAAATGCAGAAACAGGATCACATGCAAGTGCCGTTGTCCAGGCATCAAAAATGTTTTCTCTTGACGCTACGCCACAGGCATTCGTGTGTTTCAAGATAGCAAACGTTGGCTCCTGAAATTCATCGATCAGCGCAACAGCTGCATCCACGTCAACCAGGTTATTGTAAGAAAGCTCTTTTCCGTTCAACTTGTTAAACATTTCATCCAGGTTACCGTAGAAAACCCCTTGTTGATGGGGGTTCTCGCCATAACGCAAGGTTTGAGCCTGAGTGATACTTTGTTTAAAAATTGGAAGCGGACTTTCGTTATTGAAGTAATTAAATATAGCCGCGTCGTAATGTGATGAAGTGTGGAACGCTTTTTTAGCGTAGGCTTTGCGTTGTTCTAAAGTGGTTTCACCATTTTGTGTCTCCAATTGCTCCTGAAGCACACTGTAATCATCTTTAGAGGCTAAGATCACAACATCGTTAAAGTTTTTTGCTGCAGCCCTGATCAGGGAGATACCACCAATGTCAATCTTTTCTATAATATCTTCTTCAGAACCACCAGCCTTTAGAGTTTCTTCAAAGGGATATAAGTCTACGATAACCAAATCAATCTCTGGAATCTCGTAGCTCGCGATCTGTTCCTGATCTTCTGCCAGACCTCTACGGTTTAATATGCCGCCAAATACTTTTGGATGTAGGGTTTTTACGCGGCCACCTAAAATGGAGGGATAGCCTGTTAGGTCTTCAACTGCCGTTACCGGTAGATTAAGGTCTTTAATAAACTGCTCAGTACCACCTGTAGAAAATAGTTGCACACCTTGTTGAGCAAGCAGGCGAACCAACGGTTCTAAGCCGTCTTTGTAATAAACTGAAATTAAAGCGTTTTTGATCTTAATCGATTGACTCATTGAAGGATAATTTTGAGCCGCAAAAGTACCTATTTTTCTTGTAGTGACAAGGTCTTATTTTAACTAAGGCAAGGTAGAAACAATCGGCTCGTCTTTTGGCCGTAGTGGCGAATCCGGCAATGACACCTTCCTTAGTTGAGTGCCAAACGGCATTTCCAAGTATTTATAGGAAAAAACGCCGAACAACGTCGATAGTATAATAAGAAAGATAGGAATTATCCAGTTCCAGCTATGAAAACTCGATCCAATGCGATTCATAATCAAGAACCCTATATATTCATGAATTAGGTAGATGGAATAAGATGCTACTCCAATGACGGATAAGATCTTATTGGAAAGAAACGAGATGTACTTCGGCTTAAAGAGGAACAAAAGAAAAATTACGTAGAAGAAAATGCAAATAGCAGTGATATACCTATTTGATAGTACAAGCATTTGAAAAATAAAAATTCCACTAAAAAGGAGGAGGAGCTTTGGATCATGCTTCTTATTGAAGTACATCTTGTTCAATACAATACCTGCAAGAAACCAGCAATTATATTGAAAGACGTTGAATATGGTAAATATTTCTTTAGCCTGAGCTGCTGCATTGGGTCCAACAAGCTTTGGAATAAAATTGGAGAAGTGTGGGGAAGTGAATATGTAGCAAATGGGAAAGGAGATGGCCACCACCATCAGGTAGTTGCGTAAAAAGTTCTTTGGGGAAAGAAAGTAGGTAATTCCTCCAACTATATAAAACTGTATCTCAGTCCAGATAGACCAATAGGAACCATCAATGTATTTAAGGTCAGTCCCAAATATGTCGTTCACTAACCTAGGTGACAAGAAGGTGTACGACAACAACAGGTTATAGATGTTTTTACTTCTCTCCATTAGGTTATCTTTGTCAAAGAGCCAAAAGAAAAAGAAAGTAAAAGTCGCGCAGACTATCATTCCTGGTATTAGTCTTATAAAACGCTTTTTCATGAACTCCAGGAAAGTACTCGACTTTGACAGGGTTAGTGTAATAACAAAGCCAGAGATGATAAAAAACAACTGCACCCCAAGACGACCATGAATAAAAACAGTTGGTACTTTGAAATCATAGGAATAATATACCCCCTGGTACCTTGCATAGAAGTGAAAGATCATCACCATCAATATCGCTAAAACTCTTAGTCCATCCAAGATTTGAATTCTGCTGCCTTTTTCCATGGAAATAAATTACGATTTGAAACAAGAAAATTATTTCTAAATAGTACAGGATATTTTAACCTCCGCTATAGTATAACGGGTGATTTATGGAAATAGTCTTGAAGCGGCCCTGGGGCGGGCATTACAGCCTGAACAGTTGTTGCTACTTTTTGATCTTTTTAACAATTGATTCCACAATGCGCGGATAATGTAATTGTTCCAATTGATGACCTTTAAATTTATGCATTTCTAAGTTGTCGCCTTTGTCGATGCGATATTTTGCCTGGTAAATTAATTCACCCTCATCGTAGTGTTCATTCACGTTGTGTATGGTTATG
>JAQBOT010000178.1 GCA_028287885.1 Pedobacter sp. | reverse complement strand
AATGTACTCTCCGACACAAAGGTATGGCACTTAACGGGTTCGAAAGCTGTACTTATACCATCGTACTCGACTTTGTAATCCCCGGAAATGACACATACTTCACCCTTATATTCCAACCTGATCTGTGAAGAGCCAATCACGTGGCCTGCAGGAAACAAACTTAGCTTTACTCCGTTAATTGAAATTTCTTTATTGTAGGGAAGTGTCTGGATGTTAAGGTCTGCGCCAAGCCGCTGTTGCAGGATAGGTTTGGTAAGTTCATGGCAAAGGTAGGCGGTATTGCCCCATTTTACATGATCCGCATGTCCGTGGGTGGTTACGGCGAGATTCACCGGCCGCCAGGGATCGACGTAAAAGTCGCCCTGATTGCAGTAAATTCCTTTGTTGGTAAAGGTTATCAATCCCATGATAAAACAACAATTTATACCAAATTAAGTTTGGGAGTAGGGTTGACGGGAAAATACGAGTATATTGTTTAAGCTTAACTTAATCTAACCAAAATGGATCAAAAAATCATCAACCTGTATGATGAGTATACCCATACATCATTAAACAGAAAAGACTTCATGAAAAAGCTAGCCATCTTAGCGGGTGGAACTGCCGTGGCTTTATCAATGCTTCCTTTATTGGAAAACAACTATGCGGCGGCGGCAACGGTTGTCGATGCTGACCTACTCGAGGAAAATATAACCTTTCCAGGAGCTGATGCTCCGATCAAAGCCTTTTCTGCAAGGCCAAAAGGGAGTAAGAAGCTCGGAACCGTTTTGGTAATTCATGAAAACAGGGGTCTGAACGCACATATCATTGATGTCGCAAGACGTGTAGCCGCTGCTGGATACATTGCTGTAGCCCCGGATGCATTGTCTCAGTTTGGTGGAACGCCTGCTGATGAAGACAAGGCGAGGGACCTTATTGGACAGCTTGACCCGGCTAAAAACCTGCAAAATTACTTGAAAGGTCTCGAATATCTCCGTTCAAGGAAAGATGGTAATGGCAAAGCCGGATGTGTAGGATTTTGCTGGGGAGGCGGGATGTCCAACCAACTCGCGGTACATGATCCAAAATTACTTGCGGCGGTTGCCTATTACGGCATGCAGCCCAAGGCGGAGGAAGTACCCAGCATCAAAGCACATGTTATGCTTCACTATGGCGGATTGGATGAAAGGATAAATGCCGGAATTCCCGCTTATGAGGCTGCTTTGAAGGCAAATCACATCAAATACGATTTGTTCGTCTACGAAGGCGTTAACCATGCTTTTAACAACAATACCGCACCAACCCGTTACAATGAAGCAGCTGCCAAACTGGCCTGGGACCGTACATTAAATTTGTTTAAGGAAACTTTAAGTTAATTCTTGACCTATGTTAATGTGGGGCGTTTAATAACCCATTAACTTTGTTTAAAATTAAACAGAATGGCACAGTCAATTATTCACAAAGCAAGTACTCGGGGTGAGGCAAACCACGGTTGGTTAAAGAGCGCTCATACATTCAGTTTCGCCAATTACTATAATCCGGAGCGGATTCAGTTCGGGGCACTACGTGTCTTGAATGATGATCAGGTGGATGGGGGTATGGGCTTCGGCGAACACCCGCACGACAACATGGAAATTATATCCATTGCACTTGAAGGGAGCTTACAACATGAAGATAGCATGGGTAATGTGACCGTTATAGAACCCGGAGAAATTCAAGTGATGAGTGCCGGAACAGGGATCTACCATAAGGAGTTCAATAAAGACGCAGATAAGCCTGTGAAATTCCTGCAAATTTGGGTTTTCCCAAATAAGCGTAATGTTCAACCACGTTATGATCAACAACGGTTTGATCTGGACAGCCACAAGAATGAACTTGTTCAAATTTTGTCTCCGAATGAAGGCGATGCTGGTGTCTGGGTTTATCAGAATGCCTGGTTTCATCTCGGAAAATTCGACAGGGATACGGAAGTTAATCATGCTTTGCACCTGCAGGGAAATGGTTTGTACGCTTTCGTTTTGAACGGTGATGTTGTTATAGACGGGCAGGAACTTGGAACCCGCGACGGTTTTGGGATCTGGGACACGGACTCAATCAACATCAAGGCTTCAGCAGGATCGGAATTGTTGTTGATGGAAATTCCAATGGAAGTATAATGAAGGTAAAGATTTTAGTTGTCTGCGCAAATCCGAATATCCTTAGAGTTATCCTGCGACTAATAAATGCGAATGAAGATTGGCAAGGACTCGGCACCTCAACATTCGAGGAAGCAAAAGCGCCTTTGGCAAGTGAGAAGTTTGATTTGCTTTTGATTGGCTCGGGTTTGACTCAAGCGGAGGAACAAGGGCTGATTGAATATGCACAAAGCAAAGTTCCTAATACAAGGATCATTCAACATTATGGGGGAGGCAGCGGACTTCTATCTGCTGAAATCTATCAGGCATTGGCGTAACTAAAGTATTTTAATAAAAACTAAAAAGGCAGCTTAACGCTGCCTTTTTAGTTTTATTTAGCTCCCGGAGGACAATGTTCACGTAAGAATTTGGTGTATGTTAGAGAGAGATGCTCAGATGTGCCTTCCCCTTCGTTAATGCTGTGCGTACGATTCGGGTAGGACATCAATTGAAATACCTTCCTGTACTTAACCAACTCGTTGATCAGCATTTCGGCATTTTGGTAGTGTACGTTATCATCTCCAGTTCCATGGATATACAACAGGTCGCCTTTAAGCCCTTGAACATGGTTAATTGCTGATCCCTTGATGTAAGCCTCTTTACCTTTTAAAGGTGAGCCCATATAGCGCTCTTGGTATACATTATCGTAAGTAAGTTGGTTGCCTACTGCAGCGATTGCTATGCCTGTTTTGTAGATGTCTGAATATTGAAACATTAGGTTTAGGGTAGAGGATCCACCACCACTCCATCCATAAACAGCAATTCTGTCTTTATCGACAAATGGCCATTCCAGGATCTTTTTTGCGGCCATAGCCTGATCACGAATGTTCAGTGTGCCGATGTTCTTGAAGATGCTCTTGCGAAATTCCCTGCCTTTTGGTGCAGGAGCGCCGCGGTTATCCAGAGATATCGAAATATAACCATCCTGTGCGATATCACCATTGTACAAGAAGTTTCTGTCAATTCCATAGGTGTCTTTCACCGTCTGCGAAGCAGGTTCACCATAAACATAGAATACAACTGGGTATTTTTTGGTTGCATCAAAATTATCTGGTTTCTTCATCCAGCCATCCAATTCAATCCCGTCCTCTGTTTTTATCTTAAAGAATTCAGTTTTATTTTTTGGAGGTCTTACTTTTCCAAGCTGGTTGCTGATGCTACCTTCCATTGTCAATGGATTGCCAGTGCTAAGATTCATCCATTCGCTTAATGGTGGTATGGACGCACTTTGGTAGCTATGGCGTGCATACATGCCATTCGGTGAAATGTAGTAGGTGTGCGTTCCGGGCATAATGGAAGGCGTTACGCGCTCCAGTTTGCCCTTGCCATCCAGATTGGTCTTGTACAAATACCTTTGAGTGGCGTTTGTAGGCGAGGCGATGAAGGAAATGCTGTTGTCTTTCTCATTAACCAGCGTACTTTCAATGACGTCGTAATCACCTTTTGTAATTAAGGTTTGCTTTTTGCCGTCCTTGCTGATCCTGTAAAAATGTCGCCAGCCGTCTTTTTCACTTGCCCAGATGAACTCTTTGTTTCCGTTTAACCATTCCCAGCCATCCGTTACATCAATCCATGCTTTATCTGTCTCATAATAGATCGACTTGGCTGTGCCAGTTAATCCGTTACAAACAAATAAGTTCGAAAGGTTCTGTTCACGGTTCAGCTGCTGTAAGATTACTTCATTGGTGTTTGGAATCCAGTCCATTCTTGGAATGTAATGTTGGATCTGATCACCAGGTACCTGAAGCCAGGTTGTTTTCGCAGAAGCAACGTTTACAACGCCCACTTTACATGACGAAGGATCTTCTCCAACAACTGGATATTCTACCGGAACAGTAAAAGGATAGATGGAGTCCGTATTATTTAGCATTAAGAAATTCTTGATCTTCGATGCATCAAGTTGCCAGTAAGCAATTGAAGCGCCATCTGGGCTCCAGCGAAATCCGTCGCGGCAATCAAATTCTTCCTCATAAACCCAGTCAAAGGTTCCGTTTATCAATTTATCTGTTCCGTCTGTAGTAAGTGCTTTCGAAGTACCGGCCGATAAGTTGTCTACATAGATATTATGTGTACTTACATAAGCAACCTGACTTCCATCAGGAGAAAACTTGGCGAACATTAAAGAGGAGGCCGGTTTGTCCTTGCCCACCTGCTTAACCGCCTTTGTGTTTAAGTCTGCAACATAGTAATCACCACGTGTTGCATAACGCCAGACCTTCTTTGAATTTGTAAATATTAACACCTTGGTTCCATCAGCCGAGAATTCAAACGACTGAATCCGCATTCCTGTATTGGCAAGAACTATTTTGCGTTCCATTTTAGGTAAGGAAACGAGTACGATTGAACCATTCTGGATCTCGTAATAGCCATTACCATCTTTGGTCCAATTTGGCGATCTTTTTGGTTGGGCAAACGTCGCTACCGCAACAAACAACAACAGGCAGAGCTGCCAGATACTATACTTTAAATTTATTCTCATTTCTTATCTTATTGACCCCCGCCTTGCATAGCTTGCATTTCGGCCATAGTTTTTACTTCATATCCTGCTGGAACCGTTAAGGAAAATGGTCCTACCTTGCTGTCTTTGATGCTTTTTACAACATAACTGGTTTTTACACCATTGTTAATCATTACGAACTTTACTGGTGTTCCTTTAACCTCTGCAAATTCTGCATAGTTTGCACCAGAAGCAAGCTGTACATCTTTTGTTGCCCATAATTCATAGGTTGCGCCTTTGTTGTCTGAATACGTGTATTTCTCTGCATTAAAGCCAGCAATATTCTGTTTTTCGCCAGTTGCTTTAAAGTTTGAGTACTTAACATCACCTTTTTGCGCATCCAATTCTTCCGCTGACATTTTTGTTGCGAATTGTTTTTGTGCAACTGGCACGTCTACTAAAATTAGGCCTGTCTTAGTGGATTTATCCGTAATGATGTTCACTAACGCCGGACCGGATTCAATTTTAATGCTAGCGAAATTACCATTGAAGTCAACAGCACTTTCGGTTGGTAGCATTGAAGGATCAACCATCGTTTTTTGCTCCGGGCTTAGTTCATACGTAATACCGTAAACAACAGTTCCCTGATCCATTTTTTTCTGAGCATTGGCAATCACGGCTGTACCCACTAGCAAGAGTGCAATAACACTCGTTTTAATTGATTTG
>JAQBOT010000175.1 GCA_028287885.1 Pedobacter sp. | reverse complement strand
TGATCGACTTGAAAGATAGAGTAACTGAAAACGTGAAAAATAAGGCGAGCAACCTAACTCAGGAGTTTAAGGACTTCAAAAAGAGCTCTGCTGAAACTGCAAACGGCGTATCGAACGCAGTTACTGACCCAGATACTGAACCACTTGGTGGATAGGATCCTGATTAAGGAATGCAAAGCCGGCTATATTAGCCGGTTTTTTTTATCCTCTTCCGGCCATTTTTATAAGTCTCTCCGAAAGATCACGTCCAAGATATCCGTCTATGATAACGTGGACTACATACAAGAGGGGTGTCATTAATACGGCTACAATAAATTTATAAGTATAGTTTACTAGCCCAATTGCAGCAACCATTTGCCAGGTCCAATGGTATTGTGGATTTAAATAAAATGCAATAAATATTACAACAAAGCTATCGATTAGCTGTGAAATCAGCGTTGAACCGGTAGCTCTTAGCCATAAAGCCCTTTCTCCTGTAAATCGCTTTATCTTGTGAAAGATAAACACATCTGCAATCTGCCCAACAATAAACGCAACGATTGACCCTATAATGATCCACATCCCCTGCCCGAATATTCCGCTAAACGCATTGTTCATGTCCAAACTCTTACCGTTTACGGTTTGTTGTACCCAGAAATCTGAAGGACTCAGCCGCATGGCAAAGCCAACAACAATGAATGCAAAGGCAATAAGAATTGAAGTTAATATGGAGAGAAAGCGCACCTGCCTGACGCCAAAGTATTCATTAATGATATCTGTCATAATGAAGATTATGGGCCACGTTAAAACACCGGCAGACATATTGAAACTTAGGTTTGGCACACCCAGCAGGTTGACATGAAACTTTTGAATTCCGAGCGTTGCTTCTACATTGAAAATCTTAACACCAATGAACTCTGACAAGATTGCATTAGCAACGAAAAAGGTTGCTAAGATGAGTAACAAACGGCTCTCTTTCGTTTTATAGGTCATATGGTTGAAATTATCGAATTATTTTGGTAATAGCATGTCTTAGTTAAATAATTACCTTACACCTACTTCGTTTCCTTATAAATTTTCTATTTTCGTCATACATGATACCTATAAATTCGAAACTACCCGGTGTCGGCAACACCATTTTTTCTGTAATGTCGAAACTTGCAGAGGATCATCAGGCAATAAATCTTTCCCAGGGATTTCCCGATTATGATTGTGATCCGGAACTTGTTAGTCTGGTTAACACATCTATGCTTAAAGGTGAAAACCAATACGCCGCAATGCCTGGGCTTCAAACATTAAGAACACTTATTGCTGAGAAATCAAAGGTGCTGTACAAATCTGATTATAATGCAGATACGGAGATCACCGTTACCGCCGGAGGAACGCAAGCAATTTTTACGGCAATTGCTGCAACCATCAACCCTGGCGATGAGGTGATTATCTTTGAGCCTGCTTATGACTGCTATGCGCCATGCATAAAGTTATTTGGTGGGCTGGTAAAGTCATATGAAATGATGCCCCCTGATTACGAAATAGATTGGGATATGGTGAAGCGCTTATTCAATGCGAACACCAAAATGATTATTTTGAATACTCCGCACAATCCCACTGGGAAAATCTTTAAGGAGAAAGATGTTCAGGCACTCATCAGGCTTACCAAAGGAACCGATGTTCTTATTTTAAGTGATGAGGTTTACGAGCACTTGATTTATGATGGACAGGAACACAAAAGCATAGCCCGATACCCGGAGCTTAAGGAAAGAAGCTTTATTGTGGCATCATTCGGCAAGCTTTTGCATGCCACGGGTTGGAAGATCGGCTACTGTATGGCACCAGAGAATTTGATGAAGGAATTCAGAAAGGTGCACCAGTTTAATGTATTTAGCGTAAATACGCCGATGCAGCATGCCATTGTTCAATACCTGCAGAACCCAGATACTTACAATCAACTTGGAGCATTTTTTCAGAAAAAGCGTGATTATTTCAGATCGCTAATGCAAGAGACGAAGTTTAAACTACTTCCTTGCAATGGTTCATATTTCCAGTGTGTGAGTTACGATCACTTCTCGCAAGAAGGCGATGTTGCACTTGCAACACGGCTTATTAAGGACTATCAAGTAGCCAGCATTCCGGTTTCAGCGTTTTTTACCCGCAATAGCGACCACCATGTTTTAAGGTTTTGTTTCGCGAAAAAACAAGAAACTTTGGAAAAAGCCGTTGATAGATTAATGAAATTATAAATAACACACCCTTAACCTAAGTAATGGAAAGTCCCAATTATCTAAATATTGCCAATCTTAAGATCACTGTTTTCCAGGCCTATCTTTTCTGGGAGAACACGGGTAAAAATCTCCAGAACCTTGCATTACGGCTTTCTATGGGTGTGAAAGAAAAAACAGACCTGATTGTCTTGCCCGAGATGTTCAATACTGGATTTAGCATGAATGCCGCTGAACTTGCCGAGCCTATGCAGGGGAAAACGATGGAGTGGATGCTTGAAATGGCCAATAAGTATGAATGTGTGGTGACGGGAAGTTTGATTATTGAAGAGGCAGGGAAATACTACAATCGCATGATCTGGATGTTGCCCGATGGCAGCTTTGAAAAATACGACAAGCACCATTTGTTTAGCCTTGGTGACGAAGATAAATTCTACACGCCCGGTAATGAACAGGTTGTTGTTGAACTAAAAGGCTGGAAGATCCGACTTGCCATATGTTATGATCTGAGATTTCCTGTATGGCTAAGAAATCGGGCGGAGAACTATGATATTTTGCTTGTAATAGCAAGCTGGCCAGATAAGCGCAGCTCACATTGGAAGGCGTTAATAGCCGCTAGGGCGATTGAAAACCAAAGTTACGTGATCGGCGTCAATCGTGTCGGCCATGATGGCAATGAAACCTACCACAGTGGACATTCGATGTGCATTGATGCCTATGGAAATACGGTTTACTATAAGCCTGAAGACGAGGATCTTTATACGTTTAGCATTACCTATGAGGACCTTGTTAAGAACAGACGTAGCTTTCCATTTTTAAAGGATGCGGACAATTTCACAATCGAGTAATAAGGCAGGAAGGCCATCCATTTAAGCTATCGGGTTTCTTTTTGTGGCTCCGCTTGAATGAATAATCGGGGCAAAACCATATATTTGCGCAAAGATGAAGCACATTCGTAATTTCTGCATAATTGCACATATAGACCACGGGAAGAGTACATTAGCTGACCGTTTATTAGAATACACCAATACGATCACCCAAAGAGAATCGCAGGCCCAATTGCTTGATAACATGGATTTGGAGCGTGAACGGGGTATTACAATAAAAAGTCATGCGATCCAAATGAACTACATTCAGGATGGACAGGAATACGTATTGAATCTAATTGATACACCAGGACACGTAGATTTTTCTTACGAAGTTTCCCGTTCTATCGCGGCTTGCGAAGGTGCCTTACTTATTGTTGATGCATCCCAGGGAATACAAGCACAAACCATTTCCAACCTTTACCTTGCTTTGGAACATGATCTGGAGATCATTCCAATCTTAAATAAGATGGACCTTCCGGGCGCTATGCCTGAGGAAGTTAAAGACCAGATTGTTGATTTAATCGGTTGTAAACGCGAAGAGATTATCCCTGCTTCTGGAAAAACCGGGTTGGGTGTTGCAGATATCCTTGCAGCCATCGTTGCTCGCATCCCCGCTCCTGTTGGTGATCCAGAGGCCCCATTACAGGCTTTGATCTTTGACTCAGTTTACAATTCGTTTAGGGGTATTATTGCCTACTATAAGGTGGTAAACGGTGAAATTCATAAGGGAGATAAAGTAAAATTCATTAATACAGATAGAGAATACCTGGCGGATGAAGTTGGGGTTTTAAAACTAACCATGCTACCTAAACCTGTTGTAAAAACAGGCGACGTGGGTTATATCATATCAGGCATTAAAGAAGCCAGGGAAGTTAAGGTTGGTGATACCATTACCAATGTTGCCAGACCGTCTTTGGATATCATACAGGGCTTTGAAGAAGTAAAACCTATGGTATTTGCGGGTATTTACCCGGTAGATACGGATGAGTTTGAAGAACTGAGAGAAGCCATGCACAAGCTTCAGTTAAATGATGCCTCTATTGTATTTGAGCCAGAAAGTTCAGCGGCTTTAGGCTTCGGTTTTCGTTGCGGGTTCCTGGGCATGCTGCACATGGAGATCATTCAGGAACGTTTAGAACGTGAGTTCGACATGACGGTGATTACTACAGTGCCCAACGTGTCTTACATGGCCATGACCACCAAGGGCGAGCAAATTATAGTAAATAATCCTTCTGACCTTCCGGATCCCAGTAAAATGGAGTATGTGGAGGAGCCCTTTATAAAGGCTAATATCATTACTAAATCTGAGTTCGTTGGTCCAGTTATGTCTTTGTGTATTCAAAAACGTGGTATCATCATCAACCAGTCGTACTTAACCGCAGATCGTGTAGAGTTGGTATTTGAAATCCCAATGGGTGAAATCGTGTTTGACTTTTACGATAAACTGAAAACGATTTCTAAGGGTTATGCATCTTTCGATTATCACCAGATTGGCTACCGCAAATCAGACCTGGTACGTCTAGATATTCTTTTGAACGGAGAACATGTTGATGCTTTGTCTTCGTTGATTCACCGCGCAAACTCTTACGACTTTGGTAAAAGGATTTGCGAGAAACTGAGAGAATTGATACCAAGACAGCAATTTGATATTGCCATTCAAGCTTCTATAGGTGCCAAAGTAATTGCAAGGGAAAACGTTAAAGCTCTTCGTAAGGATGTTACAGCGAAATGTTACGGTGGTGATATCTCCCGTAAACGTAAATTGCTGGAGAAGCAGAAAAAAGGAAAGAAACGTATGCGTCAGGTTGGTAACGTGGAGATTCCACAAACCGCATTTATGGCCGTACTTAAATTAGATTAAAACCACAGAACAGCATGCAATTATTAGACGGGAAATTTGCTTCAGAACAAATCAAATCACAAATCACTGAAGAAGCTGCAGACTTTTTGAAGTCCAGTGGCAGAAAGCCCCATCTGCTTGCAATCCTGGTTGGGAATGACGGCGGCAGTGAAACCTACGTGGCCAGTAAAATGAAGAACTGCGAAAAGGTTGGATTTAAGTCTTCCCTGGTCCGTTATGATAACTCGGTTACCGAAGAAGAGCTTTTAGCCAAGATTAAAGAGATCAATGCTGATGCTGATGTTGATGGATTGATCGTTCAATTACCACTGCCTAAACATATTGATCCTGAGAAGGTTACAGAAACTATCGACTATAGAAAAGATGTAGATGGCTTTCATCCGGTAAACCTGGGAAGGATGATGAGGAACCTGCCTTGTTTTATTCCAGCAACCCCCTATGGAATTCTTTTGATGCTCCAGGCCTATCAGATTGATACGGCAGGAAAACATTGCGTTGTGGTTGGAAGAAGCAATATCGTTGGAAGCCCCATGAGTATCCTTATGGCACGAAACGCAAATCCGGGGAACTGCACGGTAACTTTGACACATAGCAAGACAAAAAACCTGAAGGAGCTTGCTCTACAGGCGGATATTATAGTTGCTGCAATTGGAAAGAAGAACTTTGTTACCGCAGATATGGTTAAGCCTGGAGCCATAATCATTGATGTTGGTATTAACCGCGAAACATCAACAACAACGAAGTCAGGTTACAAGTTATATGGAGACGTAGATTTTGAAAACGTTGCGGAAAAGGCCTCATGGATTACTCCTGTACCAGGAGGCGTTGGTTTAATGACCATTGTAGGATTACTTAAAAACACCCTTGCCTCTGCAAGGAAAGAGATTTATTCCTAGTTTTTACTTGAACAGGCGCTTTAGCCAGCTTTGTTTTATTTGCACATAAACGCCGTCAGACCTTTGCTCAACCGGATAGGTGTAAATGTAGTCTCCTTGCCCTTCGGCGCCTCTGCCAGTTGTTAAATTATATTGATACCGATGAACGGGGCAAACCAGATTGCCATTGACACACCAGCCATCGCTTAGAATTCCACCGGCATGGGGGCATATATTTTCTACCACGTAAAGACTTCCATTATTTCTTACCAGGCACAGCTCCTTATGATCGGCATGAATTTCCATAACGAAATCGGATTCAGGAACAGGTTCATTAACCTTCACCCATATTTTCATAAATCAGTCATATAAATCGGCTTAAGGTACATATTATCTATCTTGTGCTGATATTTTATTTAACTTCGTCCCTTCAATTATGGCGCATCAGATACCAACGGACGGGACCTTACTTCCTTTAATGGAAGAATTTTACACAATACAGGGAGAAGGATATAATACAGGAAAGGCTGCTTATTTTATCCGTCTGGGGGGCTGCGATGTGGGCTGTCACTGGTGTGATGTTAAAGAAAGCTGGGACGCAGAGTCGCACCCACTAACGCATGCGGATGAGATTGTTGCCAAAGCTGAAACCTTTCCGGGAAAAGCTGTGGTAATAACTGGTGGTGAACCCTTGATTTATAACATGGATTACATCACTGCCCGATTGCAGGAAAAACATATATTAACCTTTATTGAAACGTCAGGCGCCTATCCCCTTTCTGGATCATGGGACTGGATTTGTTTATCTCCTAAGAAGTTTAAGGCGCCAAGACCTGATATTACGCCCTTTGCAAATGAACTTAAAGTGATTGTTTTTAACAAAAGTGACTTTGAATGGGCTGAGAAATATGCGCAATCTGTTTCACAAAATTGCAAGCTTTATTTACAGCCTGAATGGTCAAGATCTAAAGAAATAACGCCTTTAATCATTGATTACGTGATGGCAAACCCGAAGTGGGAAATTTCGTTACAGACGCACAAATACTTAAACATCCCGTAATACTTTTTCATTTGTTTCTATATTTAATTCGACAATATAGAGAATGAACACATACTTGCCTTTTATATTTTTCTTATTCATGAGCACGTCGCTTTTTGCACAAACATCAAGCAACGGAAAGGCACAGCGTAGTTTCGACAATGCACAGGCTTATTTAAATAGGCAATCCTACCCGCACGCGGCCTTAGAATTACAGCATGCTGTTAGTGAAGACACCAGTTTTCAATATGCCTATATCCAGCTGGGAGACGTGTATAGAAGGCTTAAGTCTTACGACAAAAGTAAAGTAGCTTATACTAAGGCTGTACAGATCAACCCTGCGTTTGACTTGCGTGTTTTTTATTCGCTCGCAGAGTCGGAGTTAAACACAGGAGAATATCAACCAGCCATAAAGGATTTTCGCCTTTTTATTTCAAAATACTCCGGAACAGACGAGAAGCTAATTGCCCGTGCAAAGAAATACCTTGCGGATTGTGAATTTGCGGCGGTTGCGATAACGAAGCCTCAGCCCTATGAGCCCATCAATCTTGGTGAGGCTATCAATACGAAATACCATGAATATTTTCCGGCACTAACGGCTGATGGTGCTACAATGATCTTTAGCCGGGTTATTGACAAGAACGAAGACTTCTTTATCGCTCAGAAAAGCAAAACAGGGCAATGGGGTACAGCCGTACCTATGTCTAATGTCATCAACACAAAAAATTTCAATGAAGGTGCGCAGTCGCTGTCTCCCGATGGCATGTACCTGTATTTTACAGGCTGTAACCGGCCGGATAGTTACGGCAGTTGCGACATTTATGTAAGTCATAAGAACGGAATGACCTGGGATGCACCATTCAATTTAGGTGCTACCGTGAATTCAAATTGCTGGGACTCACAACCTGCGATTAGCCCTGATGGGAATACGCTTTACTTCTCAAGCAATCGCCCCGGCGGATTTGGTGGCTACGATATTTGGAAAACAACTTTAAAAGATGATGGAACCTGGACCAAACCGGAGAACATGGGCGCGGATTTCAATACTGCATATGACGAGAATACGCCGTTTATTCACCCAGATGGACAGACGCTTTACTTTTCATCAGACGGATGGCCGGGGTTTGGAAACAAAGATATTTTCTTCAGTCGTTTAGGTGCTGAGCAAAAATGGACTAAGCCGGTTAATATGGGCTATCCTATAAACACCTTTAATGAGGAAACAGGCTTGATTGTTACGCCCGACGGACAAGAAGGGTTATTTTCAAGTAACCTTAAAGAGGGATTTGGTGATTTGGATCTCTACCGCTTCAAAATGCCGGCCAATGCAAAGCCTCAGCGCATCACCTATGTAAAGGGGATTGTGATGGATAGAGAGACCCATACGCCCCTGGAATCAACAGTTCTTGTCGTAGACCTCAAGTCAAAGAAGAAACAGTTTTTTGATTATACGTCTAAGGAGACGGGAACATTTCTGGCCGTAATGCCGATGGGTAGCAGTTACGCATTAAATGTTTCGTCTGATGGTTACTTGTTTTACTCAGACCACTTTGAATTGAATGACTCCTTAAACAGGAACAAGCCAGTCGAATTGGTCGTGTACCTACAGAAGATAAAGACAGGACTGAACACGACGCTTAGGAACATCTTTTTCGATACAAATAAGTACGAACTTTTACAATCCTCTATCACAGAACTCGCAACCTTGGTTGAGTTGCTGAAACAGAACCCGCAGGTAGGTATAGAAATACAAGGATTTACGGATGATGTGGGTAATGAGGATCTGAACTTGGAGCTTTCTAAGAATCGGGCTAAAGCGGTTTATGAGTATTTGGTATCAAACGGTATTAAACAAGAAAGATTAACCTTTAAAGGTTTTGGTGAATCCAAGCCTGAGGCCAGTAATGCTACTGAAGAAGGAAGGCAGAAGAACCGGAGAACTTCTTTCGTGATAACAAAGACATAAAAAAAGCGGCTAAATAGCCGCTTTTTAATACTTACTAGTAAGAATAAGAGAAGCGGTTTATATAACCGCTTCTCTTATTCTTACTAATTGTATAAGTAATTCTTCCAAACGATCCAGATGAAGCATATTGGCTCCATCAGACTTTGCATTTGCAGGATCGGGATGGGTTTCTATAAACAATCCGTCTGCACCAACGGCGATGGCAGCTTTAGCGATTGTACCGATCAACTCAGGTTTACCACCGGTAACACCACTGCTTTGATTTGGTTGCTGCAAAGAATGTGTACAATCCATTACAACAGGAACGCCAAAGCCTCTCATCTCTGGAAGTCCGCGGTAATCAACAATTAAATCCTGATATCCGAATGTATTGCCACGGTC
>JAQBOT010000155.1 GCA_028287885.1 Pedobacter sp. | reverse complement strand
TATTCCTGTAGCCGCATCAAACGTGATATTTGGTGAGCGCAATACACCTGCAGGTTGTTTAAACTCCATGCCACCCCCAAATTCCGTTCCCTTGATGATGCTTCCCTTATCTGTCTTACTATGGCATTCTACACAACCGGCTGCATTAATCAGATAGGCACCATAACGGAGCGTATCCGCAGGATTAGGCTTCCTTGTAAAGTTATGCTTCTGCGGCATTGTGTTTATAATGAAGTTAACCGGGAAATCTGGTTTTGAAGCAGGCACAACCTTGTCTACTGGCTTAAGCGTTCTGATGAATGCTATGATGTCATAAATGTCTTCTTTGTCCATTTTTCCAAAGCGATGCGAGCCCATAATTGGAAATAAAGCTCGGCCGTCTTTGGAAACACCCGAAGTTACAGCACGAAAAACGTCGCCGTCCGACCATGTGCCCAAAGCTGCAGGTGTAATATTTGGGGCGTAGAAAGTGCCTGGAAAGCCCATTTGCTGGTTAAACACCTCACCCCCAGCGCCGATGTCGGTAGCGGCCATTGGTCCGCCGAATAACCCCCATTCCCTTTTACTGTGGCAATCGAGGCAGATGGTCACATGGGATGCTAAGTAACGTCCATTTTCAATCCGTCGGGCCGTACGTTCCACCTTGATGTTTGGCGAGGGATCTGTTATCGGCAATACGAATTTCACGTAGGATGCTGCTGCGAAGAGCAACAGTACAAAGATGCCGACAAGTACGGCAACAACTCTCAAAGCTTTCATAACTATAATTGTTAAGGTTTCTACCGGAAGATATCTTCTGAGTTAACATCAACATGTCCATAAAATCGTTAAGAGTGTATTTTGCTTGAGTAGTATGCAAATCCAGTACCCTCTCACAATCCGTATTGCCTAATTCATGAAAGCTTTCAAATACAATTACTCACATATAGCGCCCAACTATCAGAAAACCAGGCCATTCTATGTAAATTAAATAAAATATTTCTTATTTCAAACGTTTCTGCTTCTTCAATTGAATATTTTTCAGGCATCCACCGTTCGGCGTTTTAGATAAACATCTGCTTAAAGAATATATCCCAGGCAAACCTGAGGATCGTTGCAGAAACAACAATAAGGAAGAAAATTCGAATAAATTTATTGCCCTTGAGTAAGGCTAGTTTGATTCCAAGGAAGGATCCGCATAGATTGAATACAGCCATAGGAATGGCAAACTCGTAAAGAATATGCCCTGATTGCGCGAAGTAGATGATTGCGGCAATATTAGTTCCTACGTTTAAGTATTTTGCGTTTGCACTGGAGTTCAGGAAATCTTTTCCAAGCAAAGAAACGAAGGCAAGCATAAAGAAAGTGCCAGTTCCCGGACCGATCAGCCCGTCGTAAAAACCAATCGCAAAGCCGAATGCCAGTCCGATGAGCAGCTGCTTAGCAAAGGATAAGCTCATTTCCTGGTGTAATCCAAAGTGCTTTCTGGAATACGTGTAAATGGCTATCCCGATGAGCAAGGCCAAAATCACGGGCTTAATCACATCACTTCTAATCAAAGTAATGCAATACGCGCCGAGCAAGGCACCCGTAAAAGCAGTTACGATTATGGGGCAGAGCAGTTTCCAATTGATGTCCACCTTTCTAGAATATTTGAAAGCGGCAAAGGCAGTACCGGTTACGGAAGGGATTTTCGTGGTGCCGAAAAGTGTAGCGACGGGGTATTGCGGTAAAATGATCAACATTGCCGGTGTTTGCAGCAATCCACCACCACCAACAATTGCATCAATAAAGCCCGCAAAAAATGAAACCATGCAGAGCAAGAGAATATCCTGAATCATAGGGCGCAAAGGTACTCAGTAAAAGTACCTCGGCAACAAAAAAATATGCTTGGAATTTGGTTGAATTGGGTGAAAGGATCCGCTGAGCCTTATTCACCTCAAATTGTAGCGCAGTAATATCTTAATCTGCTTTTTCCGCTACCTTAACAAAAGGCTTTTTTGTCCATGCATCGGCTCGCACCTGACAGTCATCAGAAACGGGAATGATCGTCAACTGGTTATCCGCTATACTAAAACGCAATTTCGATAATAACGTCTCTGAGCAAGGACTTTGCCCACTAACCTTTTTGAATATCAGTGTATCCGCATGGACCGTATAAGACATGGTCTCCAGCACTTCACCCGATTGATCGACGATGACTGTCACAAGATCTTTCTTAAAATCCAGGATTACACCAGTGGTGTCGGGCACAGCAAGAGCGCCGTTCCATTTTGTGTTTGTAAATTGTGCTTTTGCCAGGGAACATACCATGCTGAGCAATGCTATTACCATTATCTTTTTCATAGCGTTTCGGTTTACAAGCAATTTAATGTTATTTGGCAAAAAATTAAACAGTCAATTTAAATTTATGCTAAATTGTATACTACATGTTTCACAGTTAGACTGCATAATTCAGAGTCAAAAATCAAAAACCTTAAGTTAGATGATCGAACAACAGCTGCCCGTAATCAATTTTACGCCCTTTCCGACCCTGGAGACCAATCGCTTCGTTCTAAGACGGGTAACAACGAGTGATGTGAATGAAGTTTTTGCATTAAGGTCCGATCCCGAAATAATGCGGTATATAGCCAGACCATTGGCGAAGACAACACAGGACACCCTAGACTTTTTAGCAATGCTGGATAAGGGTCTTGAGGACAATGATTTTATAAACTGGGCGATTTGCTTTAAAGAAGATCCAAAGCTTATTGGAATGATATGCCTGATCGGGTTTCAGCCAGAAAACTTCCGTACAGAGGTCGGCTATATTCTTTCGCCTGATTACAGGCAAATGGGAATAATGGCAGAAGCGATGGATGCCGTGGTTGCTTACACATTTGATACGTTGAATTTCCATTCCCTTCAGGCTGTTATAGCTCCAGAGAATCTCGCCTCCGAGCGTGTTTTGCTGAGGAAGGGTTTCGTCAAAGAAGCACATTTTAAAGAATGCAGGTATTGGAACGGAGAATTCCTAGACGATGCGGTTTATACATTGCACCGTGCCAGCCTTGGTATTTGATAAGAATAAGGCTAATTTTAATGAAGAAATTAATTCGCAAAGTGCGAACCTACAAGAAAATGAAAGCATTAATTTATATACCGATTGTGGCAATGTTAGTATCGTCTGTTGCTTCAAATAACGCATTCAGCCAGACGAAAGCGGTTCAAAGCTCCCTACCAGCGACTAATCCGTTTTTTGCCAAAAGCAAGTTGCCCTTTCAGGCACCTAACTTCAGCAAGATCAAGATTTCTGATTTTAAACCTGCTATGGAGCAAGGCATGAAGGAGAAGCTTGTGGAAATCGAAAAGGTAGCGAACAATCCTGCTCCGGCAACTTTTGCGAATACGTTGCTGCCCTTGGAGAAATCCGGACAGCTGTTATCGCGTGCGTCCCATGTATTTAACCTGCTTACGGGCGCAAATACAAGTCCGGAACTGCAAAAAATTGAAGAAGAGGAAGCACCAAAACTGGCGGCCAGCAATGATGCGATGTACCTCAATACGAAATTATTCAAACGGATCTCCAGTGTTTATGAAAAACGGGATCAGCTGAATCTAGACCCGGAATCCAAGCGCCTTGTGGAATACTATTACGAACAGTTTGAACTTGCCGGTGCAAAGTTGTCTGAAGCAGAAAAGGAGAAACTCAAAACCTTGAATAAAGAGGAGGCATCTTTAACCACTAAGTTTACCAGTCAGCTTTTAGCCGCCACGAAGGCCGGCGCAGTGGTGATAAGCGATAAAGCGGAACTGGCAGGCTTATCCGAAGGACAAATCGCCTCAGCCGCCCAAAACGCAAGCGCAAACGGGATGACTGGAAAGTGGTTGTTGTCTTTACAAAATACAACTCAGCAGCCTTTGCTGGGATCCATGAGCAACAGAAAAGCGCGTCAAAAGGTGTTTGAAGCTTCTGTAAACCGAGCTGAGAAATCTGATGCAAACGATACACGTACCGGTATTTTGCGTCTGGCTAAGCTCCGCGCAGAGAAAGCGAGTTTACTTGGCTTTAAAAATTACGCCGCCTGGAAGCTTAAAGATCAAATGGCACAAACGCCTGAAGCCGTAGCGCAGTTTATGGCCCAACTTGTACCCGCTGCAACAGCTAAGGCAGAGCAGGAATCTGACGATATTCAGGCTGTGATTGACCAGCAGAGTGGAGGCTTCAAGCTTGAGCCATGGGACTGGGAATATTATGCTGAACAAGTGCGTAAAGCAAAATACGATTTAGATGAGGCGGAGGTAAAGCCTTACCTGGAACTGGATAATGTACTTCAAAAAGGGGTCTTTTATGCTGCTAACCAGCTTTATGGTTTGACTTTTAAAGAACGGAAAGACTTGCCTGTGTACCAGGAAGATGTACGCGTGTTTGATGTGTTTGATAAAGACGGTAGTCAGATCGCCTTGTTTTACTGCGACTATTTTAAGCGCGACAATAAGGCGGGTGGTGCATGGATGAGCAATCTGGTTGAACAATCCAAGTTGATGGGCAGCAAGCCAATAATTTACAACGTATGTAACTTCAGTAAGCCTGCGCCGAACCAGCCTGCTTTGATCAGCTTTGATGATGTGACGACCATGTTCCATGAGTTTGGCCATGGATTGCACGGACTGTTTGCCAATGCACAATATGCGAGCCTTTCTGGCGCGAATACCGCACGCGACTTTGTGGAGTTCCCCTCTCAATTCAATGAACATTGGGCGCTTGATCCCTTAGTGTTTAAAAATTATGCCATCCACTACAAAACACACGAACTAATGCCACAAGCATTGGTTGATAAAATAAAGAAGGCTGCCGAGTTTGATCAGGGTTATGCAACGACGGAAGCCGTTGCTGCTGCTGAATTGGATCTGCAATGGCATACCTTGCCAGCAAACACAAATGTCAATGATGTTGATAAGTTTGAAGCTGAAGCCTTGAAACGTACACAATTGGATCTTGCAGAGGTTCCTCCGCGTTACCGTTCCAGCTATTTTCTTCACATCTGGAGCAATGGGTATGCGGCTGGATATTATGCGTATATGTGGACAGCCATGCTGGAGAATGATGCTTACTCTTGGTTTAAGGAACATGGCGGATTAACCCGCGAAAACGGACAACGGTTCAGAGATATGATCCTTTCTAAGGGAAATACCGAAAACCTGAACAAATTATTCCTAGACTTTAGGGGTCATGAACCCGATATCAAGCCATTATTGCAGAACAGAGGATTGCTGCCAACAGGCTACTAGTACTTTTCTCGTTAAGGCAGAACTTTACGATCCCATGTTGGGCCCTAGGTTCTGTTGTGTTATCTTCGCGGAAAAGTTTTTATGCTTGACATTGTTTACCAGGACGAACATATCATTGCCATCAATAAGCCTCACGGCTTGCTGGTACACCGCTCATTTATTGCCAATGATGCCAAAGAGTTTGCTTTGCAATTGCTGCGCGACCAAATAAATAGGCGTGTGAGTCCGGTACACCGGTTGGACAGAAAGACGGGCGGCTTGCTTTTGTTTGCTTTTGAAAAGGATGTTGAATCTGCCTTGCATCAGCAGTTTCGCGACGGCACCGTGACCAAGCGATATCTCGCCATTGTACGAGGTTATGCGCCTGACAGTATGGATATTGACTATCCACTGCTAAAAGAAAATGGTGCGATGCAAGATGCTTTTACTTCTTTTGTAACACTTAATCGCGCGGAAATCGACGTTCCTTTGGGTAAACACCCCACATCGAGATACTCTTTGGTTGAAGCAAGTCCGACAACCGGGCGCATGCACCAGCTTCGGAAGCATTTCGCGCACATCTTTTACCCAATCATCGGCGACAATAAACATGGCTGTAACAAACAGAATAGATTTTTTAAATCTGAATGGGATATGACAACCATGTTGCTGCATGCGTCGGAGCTGGAATTCATCCACCCTGTTACACAGGAAAAGGTCTGCTTAAAGGCGGGCTTACATGATGAGTTTAAGCGTGTTATGGGGATAATGAACTGGAGCACTCAATAATCTACCTTCCTAAATTGCAGGTTTGTTAATTTTTTTAACACTTTTTAACACTGTGCGACTTTACTTTTTCTTTTTGCTGTAGTCATACCTACAAACACACAAGAAACATGAAAAAGTTAATCATTATGTCTGTTATACTAGCTAGTAGCTTTATATATAAAGCGGCAGACGCACAAGTTAGAGTTAACCTGAACGTAAACCTGGGAAGTCAGCCACAATGGGGTCCTAGTGGATATGATCATGTAGATTACTATTACATGCCGGACTTGGATATGTACTATAATGTTCCCAATAGGACGTATACCTACAATCAGGGAAATCGTTGGGTGACTGTAAATTCTGTTCCGGCACACTATAGAAATTACGACTTCTACAGAGGATACAAGGTGGTTGTAAACGAACAAAACCCATGGAACCATAATGATAACTATAGAACCCGGTATGCTTCTTACAAGGGCAACAGGGATCAAGTGAACCTAAGAGATTACGATCGTAGGGTTGTAAAAACCAAGGTTGTGAAATACAATAAATATGACAAGCCAGACAAACATCAGAGGTATGAGGAGGTCCGCAATGTGAGATCATATAATGATAATTACGATGGACACGATCAAAGAGGCAACAAAGATCATGGAAGAAAAGGTAGAGGGTAAATAAATAGGTGTATGATTGGGGCCGGGAGAAATCCCGGCCTTTTTTATAGAACATTGAAGTGATTTACCATTTCAATAAATGTTTGTTAGCTTTGCTTTCTATGCTATCGAAGAAAACCAAGTATGCGATAAAAGCCCTTGTGGCTTTGGGTAAGAATATTGAAAACCCACCAATGCAAATACAGCGACTGGCAGAACAGGAGATGATACCAAGAAAGTTCCTGGAGCAGATCTTGCTTGACCTTAAAAACGCAGGTTACCTTTATAGCAAAAAAGGCGCTGGGGGCGGATACAGTCTGAATAAGGATCCTAAGGATATATATCTTGCGGATATATTGCGGATAACAGATGGCCCTATTGCGATGGTTCCATGTGCAAGTTTGAAGTTCTACAGAAAGTGCGATGAATGTCACGATGAAAAGACCTGCGGAATTAGAAAAAGCTTTATCGATGTCCGCGATGCAACACTAAAGGTTCTTACCCACACGTCTGTAGCTGATGTTATTGCCCGGGAAACGGAAACTGATCCAAATACGTAAATTAACATTATTATTACAGCGTTCTCTGTTATACCTTATGTTGCCTACATACGTTAACTAAGCGCGCTGAATCAATTAGCTCGATACATCTTATGAAAAACATGAATAATTCGATTACAAGAAAGACACAAATGTTGTTTTTTCTGGTGCTTTTCCCATTCTTATCCTTTGCTCAAAAACCAAACTGGCAAAATCTGGATCTAAATACTGACACGACTTTCGGTATCAGTACTGAAAAAGCCTATCAGCAGTTGCTGAAAGGAAAAAAAGCAACAACAGTGATCGTTGGGGTTTTAGACGGAGGGGTTGACTTAAACCATGAGGATCTGAAAAGGATCATTTGGACGAACAAAAAGGAGAAGCCAGGCAATAAGGTTGATGATGACAAAAATGGATACGCCGACGACGTTCACGGTTGGAATTTCCTCGGCTCGGCAAAGGGTTCGGTTCAGCATGAAGCCCTTGAGTTAACCCGCATTTTAAGGAACGACCGCAAGAAGTTTGAGAACGTTGCTGCTGTGGGAGCTGCCGATCAGCCTGCTTATGAACAATATAAAGCTATGAAAGCTGATTATGATTCTCAGGTTCAGGAAGCAACAAACGCCGTTAATGGTATGCAAGGCTTTAAAAATGTATTGGATAAGGTGGTTGCAAAAATTGGAAAACCGGAGCCAACAAGTGCAGATTTTCAGTCCTATACTGCAGCCAATGAGATGGAGGGAAGATTGAAGTCGGTTATGGTTGAAGAACTAAAAAAACAACCTTATGCTGAGTTTTACAAAAGCCAGATCATCAAAGGGATTGAACATTATGCTGATCAATTGAAATACAACCTGAACCTTGATTTTGATCCACGCCCGACATTGGTTGGAGATAAGCCAGACAGCAGGGAACGCCAGTATGGCAACAATGATGTAAAGGGGCCAGACGCAAGTCATGGCACACACGTTGCAGGTATCATTGCTGCGGATAGGACGAACACACTTGGTATAAAAGGTGTGACTGACAACGTGCTGATCATGGGTGTGCGTGCCGTACCTGATGGTGATGAGCGTGATAAAGATGTGGCAAACTCCATCCGCTATGCGGTAGATAATGGTGCAAAAGTGCTTAACATGAGTTTCGGTAAGGCTTATTCGCAGGACAAGGCCGCAGTGGATGAAGCGATTAAGTATGCGATGTCTAAAGATGTTTTAATTGTTCAGGCTGCGGGTAACGACAACAAGAATATTGATTCTGCTAAAAACTTCCCAGACCGCCGATTTCTGACTGGTGATACTGCAAAGGCCTATATAACCGTTGGTGCTTCTGGCTGGAAGGACGATGCAGATTTAAAAGCCGGCTTTTCGAACTACGGAAAAACGATGGTTGACGTGTTTGCGCCAGGAGAGCAAATCTATTCTACTGTGCCGGAATCTAAGTATGAGGCCTATGATGGAACCAGTATGGCTTCGCCCGTGGTAGCCGGATTGGCCGCCTTAATTCGTTCATATTATCCTAAACTGACTGCAGTACAGGTGAAAGAGATTATTCTGAAGTCTGTGGTAAAGGTTAATCATCCCGTAAACGTGAAAGTAGGGGAGGATACCAAGTCTGTTCCATTTACCGATCTTTGTTTGACGGGTGGAATTGTGAATGCATATAATGCTTTGCAGCTTGCTGCGACTTACAAATAAGTTTAACGCTGCTCGATTGAGTAAAAAGGAATCTTTAGTTATAAAGATTCCTTTTTTTGTTGCAGTAAATGTGACTCTAAGGCCCATTTGGTTATGCGTTGGATTGTAATATCCTAGCCGACTAAATGATCTGTAACATTTTAAATAGTGCCGTATCTAACCCGGCATAATAGAAACACTTTGTACCAGCCAGCCAATATACCAACGTTTGAGGAAATATATAACTGCTACGCTCCGCAAATATTTCGGGTGTGTCTAGGCTATACCAATGATCCTGATCAGGCCAAGGATCTGGTGCAGGAAACTTTCATTGCAGTCTGGAAAAACCTGCCGGGCTTCCGTTACCAATCTCAGCTCAGTACCTGGATATTCAGGATTGCTACGAACCACTGTCTTCGTGCGATAGAAGTTGCCAAACGCATGCCTGCTGTAGAGCTTCCCTTTGATTTGGCTGAAAGTACGGAGGAGTCGCCCGAAGAAAAATTGAGTTTACTTTACCGCTGTATTGCTGAGCTGGAAGAAACAGATAGGATTATTATTTCGCTGGAACTAGAGGGTTTGCCACAGGCTGAAATTGCTGCGGTCGTTGGACTAAATAAAGGTAATGTAAGGGTGAAAATCCATCGGATCAAAGAAAAACTTGCGCAAAAATTTGAAGCATATGGACAATTTAGATGATTTGAAAGCCATTTGGCACGTCGCAAAGACGGACAGTTTGCCCAGCTCAAATGAGATGCTGCAGATCGTCAGGAAGTTTCGGGACCAAAAACTACGAAGCAAATGGCTGGTTATCGTATCCTCGCTATTGTTGTCTTGCTTGATGATAGCTGTGTTGTTTATTGTGGATTTTAAACTAATTAGCACCTATGTAGGCGGAGTGTTTATTGCGATTTCAGGTCTTTGGCTGGCCGCTTCCAACATCAGATCTCTAAAGCGATTTTCTAAATTGGATGATAGTAGTAATCTGGAGTTCCTCAACTTTATTGAGCAAACACGCAAAAACCAGATCTATTATTATAAGAAAACGATGATTGGCCTTGTGTCTCTATGCTCAGTCGGCTTGCTGTTTTACCTATATGAACCGGCATATCAACATCCGCTCTGGCTTATTGGAATTTACCTGTCAATTCTAGTTTATGTGGCTATTATGTGGTTTGTTGTACGTCCACGTGCATTCAAAAGACACGCTAACAAGTTGAATGCCACCCAGGAGCGAATAGAAAGTATATTAAAACAACCTAAATAATATGAAACGCAACACGATCTCAAAAACCGCTTTAACTTACTTAATTGTCGGTCTGTTAATAACGGCGCTTACGCCAATAATCAGCCGTTACTATCCAGTATCTGATGTCGTCAGAGGATTTATAACAGGCTTAGGTCTTACACTTGAAGTCATCGCAATTGTGAAGATACGCCAAGGTAAGATAGTTCGAAATTGCACCTCGTCAAAGGCCTAACGTTCTACTTCTTCGTACTTGATAAATTGCCATTCGCCAGTACTATTCTTTTCATACCAAACCTTAAAATTATTATTGGGAGGTGTCGTAAAGTGAAAAGTAAGGTCATTCACAGTCTTGTCCTTCGGGATAAAGCCGGGTAGCAGGACATTTGCGATCTTTTCCACTTGTTCTTTTGCTTGCATAAGTAAAGGTATAGATTTTCGAATGCTGCTAGCTAATCTTTTTTTGAGCTCCTAAGGTTAGATGACAAGCTCCTAAGGTTTAATAAATCGATGTGTAGATTTCCGGAAAGTTTACTTTCAGGTACAATTTGATAAGTTATCCTGTTTTGCTTGGGAATGTAACTCCTTTCGTCTCAACATTGAAAAGACCAATTGGGGATTTCAGTGAAAGCTATAAAGCATCTACTTTTCAGATTATTATTGTTATTCGGAATAATGAACACACTAAACGTCTCTGCGCAGAGCTGGATGTCGGGGTTCAACTACCGTAAGAGCATTAGTATAATTAAAGCACAAGTATCGGGTGCAATCGGCCTTACTGATTTCCCAGTGTTGATTTCTGTTACTGACGCTGATTTGAAGTACCTCGTCGGACAATGTAATGCGAATAAGATCTCCAGTTCTGCCGGTCTGGATATTTCCTTCGCAGTGAGCTCCGCGCCGGGAAACTCATTGAAGTTCCAGATAGACACATACGATCCGATTACGGGAACTTTGACTTGTTGGGTAAATATTCCGGTCTTAAGTGCCAGCGGCGGAACACTACCAAATACAATTATCTATTTATATTATGGAAGTAATACCCTTCAGGATCCCTTAGCGGCTAATGCGACAGCCACATGGACAGGCCTGGGCAAACTTTGGCACATGAATTTAGATGTTGCGCCTGCTGCCAGCAGGAATGCTAAATATAACACGCTTTCTGAGATGGCAAGAGGAACGGGATTGATGAATGCTGGGAACTTTACAGTCGGAAAAGTGGGCACAGCTGTAAGACTAAACGGGAGCAATGAATCCATGAATGCCGCAAGGGACACAAGCACCACGTTCACAATTTCCGCATGGATAAAGATGAACCGGCTTGATGTTGAGCAGGTACTGATTAGTAATGACAGCAGCGGAATTGGTGGGTACACAATTAGGATTAGCTCCACAGGGAAATTAACCCTGGATGTTAAGAAGAGTTCGGGATCGACTATCACCAGTCTCATTGCAGGTACGACCTTATCGATTAACCAATGGTATCATATCGCCATTTCGCGAGATGGTAAAGCCAAAAACATCTATATCAACGGAAAGATTGCTACGGGAGTAACCCGAACTGAGGGCGTGGGAGTAGGTGGAGCGGTAAGTATAGGAAGAGGCAAACTGAACGACAGGTATTTCTCGGGCATGATAGACGAACTGCGGATTTCGAACGAAGTTAAGACGCTTGACTGGCTAAAAACAGAATACAATAACCAGAATGATCCTACAGCTTTTTATGTTGTAGGTGCCGAGGAAAGAAACCCAGTATTTACATGGACAGGATACCTCTTTACTGCTGCGTTGAATGATAACTGGTCGGAGCCTGGAAACTGGAACCTAAACCGGGTGCCAGAACCATATGCAAATGTAATTGTCAAAGCTTCCGGCAAGCTCAGCTTACGGGATGCTGCTCAGACGCAAATCAACCAACTAACCCTACTTGATGGTGCTAGTTTGATTGTCCAAAACACGAAATTCCTGGTGTGCAAAATGCAACTCAATGATAACGCAAGTATGCTCATTTCAGGAAGCTTAGGCCTGCAATTTAACGGGGATGTACTAAATAATGGTGTAATTACAACAGGAGAAACCCAGGGAACCATTACGTTTTCTGGAAATCAACCATTAACAGCCTTATCTGGAACCGGCAACATGCGCGTGTTCCACGTACAGATCAATCAGGGAGGCACAAGCAATCAGATAAATCTCAATCAGCCCGTCATTGTTACTGGAAAACTGGAGCTGAAAGCAGGAATTTTGAATACCAATGGTAAGCTAACATTGTCGGCTACAAAGACCCAGGTAGCATCTTTACTGCCCATAACTAATCTGAGCAATGCAAGTATCATCGGAAATGTTGTCGTTGAGAGATATGTATCTGGTACATTTCCTACACCTGCAACTGCCCGTGGCTGGCGCCTTTGGAGCTCACCTGTTTATGCAGGGGGTTTAAATGTGCCTGAATACGACTTAACTGCTTTTAAAAATGCGGTGTTTGTTACTGGGAAGGGTGGGGCCGTAAACGGCTTCGACGATTCTCCACAGAATGGGAACACCATTTTTACCCACGACCAGTCGATTGGCGGTAGTTTGTCTCAAAAGTATATACCTATTCCGAATTTATCTGTTCGTGTATCGCTGGGAACTGGCATTTATGTGTATTCCAGAGGTGGTAGAGATGTCGCCGACGCATTGAAAAATCAAGTACTTAGTCCACCTTTCTTAAACCCGGAGCCGTATACAATCCGGTATACAGGCAGTTTGTTTACTGGGGATCTTAAGGTTCTCTTAAACAGCCGAAATAGAAAGGAGCCAGGGGACGGCTTCAACTTGCTTGGTAACCCTTACGCGAGTCCGATAAGGTGGGGAAGCCTGATCAAAGAAAATACGACAGCCTTCGTCTGGACTTTCAATCCGCTAAATAACAGCTATGATGTAAGCGATGATCCTGATTTTACCATTCCAATCGGTTCCGGTTTCTTTGTTAAAGTTATTGAGGGTGTTAGCACGGGCTCTGTAACGTTTAGGGAAGATGCTAAGTTACCCGGGTCAGTTGTTCCGCTCGCGTCAGGGCTCTCAGGTTCAGCAGCAAGGACAGCAGGTGGAGTAGCAACAACGGCAAGGGCAGCACCAGCAACTACAATAGCCACATTAACAAGAGCATTAGGTGCAACAACAAGAGGAACCTTGGCATCAACAATCAGCATCATTGCCCAGGCTGCGGAGAACGTACATAGGAAATTGGAGGCGGTAATTAGCCGGGGGCCATTCAACCAGAAATATATACTTAAACTAGAGCCGGCAGGATCAGACGAGATAACCGATGCGGATGCGCCGAGCCTCGGCGAGGGCTTTGTGAATATCGCAGGTCTCAGCGTAGACAACCAGAAGCTAATGATTGATTCACGTGCTTTAACTGGCAGAGAAGCGGTCGTACCATTGTATGTAAAAGGCTGGTCTTCCGGAATGTATGATCTTGATTTCTCCGGCTTAGACTCCTTTTTACCTGAAGATTCCGTTATGCTGATTGATAAGTATTTGAACTATTCCCGTCTACTAAGCCGTCGTGATCATTCTTATACTTTCCAAATTGATGTTGAGGCTGCACAAAGCCAGGGCCTTGATCGGTTTTCCTTAGTCATTCGATCAGGGCGGCCACATCCGCTGGCATCACCTAATCAACTAGGAAGCGAAGCGATCCGGCTTTATCCGAATCCTTTTACCGAGGTTATTACAATCACAAGCTTGGTATCTTTTCCTGCGGAAATGCAGATTACTATTCGGAACCTGATGGGTCAGGTGGTTTTAACGAAGAACATTAACACAATGGAGGAGTCTACCTCATTAACCGTCAATGCAGCCAGTTTAGTGAAAGGCTTCTACATTATTGAGCTAAGAGATAGAAAGCTAAACAAGCGGCTAAAAACCGCCAAAATTATAAAGCTATGATGGTATACAAGGTGCTGGGTTGCTGCGGGCAGAAAAGCCTCGCTATTATCACATTAATCAGCTCAGGCCAGCTGAGTAACAACGATGATCCGGGAATGCCTGGTGGAGACCCGGATCTCCCCAATGCACCATTAGACGCTGGCGTATACCTGCTGTTCCTGGCACTGCTTATTTATGGAACCTATAAGATCCGTTCGAGAGCAACTAGATAGGAATGCCCTCTTTCTTTAATACGTAGCGATAGATGCCGGCAATTGGCTTCTGAAGAATTGTTCCAACACGGACCCCGTTCTTTTCACAAACTTCCCTTAAGACATCCTGATAGTAAAACGCAATTGATCCAACAAAATGGCAGTCGAGCGTTCTATATTCCTTGTAGTCTTTGATATTGGTATCCACAAACTCCTGAAAGCCTGTGTAAAGCAAGTTGGTAATAAACGGATGAGTCTGATTTGTTCCCATAAACCGCGAAATGGAGGCGAGATAAATATTTGGAAAGGGCTTCTGATAGATATTCGTGATTACAGACTCTTTCGTAATCTCATACTCTTTAGCAAAACTACTGGAAAGATCTGCGGGCATTAATCCATACAAGTAGGAAGTTACCAGCTTGCGGCCAAAGTAAGATCCTGATCCTTCATCTCCCAAAACATAGCCTAATCCGTGTTTACTTGCATGCAACGAACGACCATCAAAATAGGAGATGTTTGAGCCTGTGCCCAATACACAGGAGAGACCCTTGCTGTGCCCACAGGTGGCGTATGCAGAACCAACCAAGTCATTGTCTGCGCTTATGAAAGCATTACGGAAAAACAAAGACAAGCCATTGGAAACAACTTCATGTTTGTCTGGCGATGAGCAGCCGGCCCCAAAAAAGTAAACTTCTTTTACCGCATCTGCAAAACCCTGCATCTCCTTGTTTTTAGATAATATTTTGAAAATGTCATTGGCATTGAGGAAATATGGATTGATCCCCTTAGTACTGAAACTAACAGTTTCTCCATTATTATAGCCCATCCAATCTGTTTTTGACGAACCACTATCAGCAACTAAAATCATGCGATAAAATTAGTAATCTTATTGGACATTCAAAGTTCCGCTAAGTTCTTTCAAACTGATCTCAGATAATTTAGCTTGGTATTGCGCGTCTAAAAAACGGGTAATTGCGTTTATAGAGTTCCGTTGAGCCTCCCGAAGTTCTAAAGGAGAGATGCTTCCCAAGCGATACTTATCCAGTGTAATGTTTAGGTTTTGATTGGCAATATCAACGTTCGCTGTCTCGACTTTAAGTAGGTCCAGATTTGTCTGATAGTTCTGATATGTCGAAATAAGTTGTCCTTGTACAGATTGTTTTACTTTCTCCAGGTTGAGGTCTGAGGTATTGATCCCTATTTTTGCATTTCTTTCATTCTGCCGCTGTAAGAATCCATTAAAAACATTGATGCTCGCGGTAACCCCATAGGTTAGGCCATTTGCAGTAAGCTTTTGGTTAAACCCAGTAGGGTTTGCACTCCTTGAGAATTCGTAGCCGCTATTAATGCCAATGGTTGGATAGCGCTGCCCACGAACTTGCTTCAGGTTCAATTCTGCAATTCGTCTATTGATTAATGCAGATTGTAACGTTGGATTCAGTTGATCGGTAAGAGACGCGAGTTCGTTATACCTCATGGTCTGAACGATATTCATCTCCTGTTGAACTCTAAATTCCTGAGTCAGGTCGCGTGCCATTACCTGATTAAGTGTAACCATTGATGTCTTAAGAAGATTTTTTTCTTGTAAATACGATGATGTATCTGTGTTTAAGTCGACTGTTGCAGAAAGCACATCCAACCTGGATCCACGTCCAATCTCCAGCTTGTTCCTTGCAATCCGCAGGCGCATTCTCGAAATATCCAACGCGCTGTCTTTTGCAACGACTAGTTGTTGTTGTCTTACTAAAGCATAGTACGAATTAACTACATCTGCAATGGTTCCCAGGACCGTTGCTTTACTGTTCACTTCCCCTTGTTTTTCAAGTTCTTTAAGACGGTCATAAACTGCAAACATCTGAAAGCCATCGAAGATTGTCCAGCCTAGGGCAACGCCATAAGCAGAGTTGGTATTTCTCACGCCATTGAGCTTACGTTCGGCACCGGTAGAAGGTGTTTGAACGGTGTTCTGGATACTTCCACCCCTGCTGAATGATCCCTCTAGAGAAGGTAGAAATCCTGCGTTTCCCAGATTTACATTGTTCTTTGCAACAGATAGATCGTTCTTAACGATCCTAATGTCGTAATTATTTTTTAAAGCCTGCTCAATTGCATTCTGAAGGCTCAATGTAGGTAAGTTGGATGTGTTTGTACGCAGGATATTCTGAGCTGACAGCTGAAAAAAACTTGAAAGCACAAGTCCGGCTGTAAACAGCATATTGGTTAATTTCATTCCGGAACTAAATTAATACTTTTTCTTTGGTTTCATTTCTTTCACTTTCCAATGCCGACTGTAAAGATCTGTCAAGCTCTGTATTTTGTTTGTGCTCTTTAGACCAGTATGAATAGATGGAGGGAATGACAAAGAGAGTCAATATTAAGGAGAACGTTGTTCCGCCGACAATAACAATTCCCATCCCCATCCTGCTTTTTGCAGCTGCGCCCAATGCCATTGCAATTGGAAGTGCACCAATTGCGATTGCTAAACTCGTCATGAGAATTGGTCTTAAACGTGATACTGCAGCTTCTCTAATCGCATCATGCACGCTTTTTCCCTGCTCCTTAAGTTGGTTGGCAAATTCGACAATTAAAATACCGTTTTTAGTCACCAGCCCGATGAGCATGATCGTTCCGATCTGACTGAAAATGTTCCAGCTTTGTCCGAATAGCCACAGCGATAAAAATGCACCCGCTACCGCCATAGGTACAGTAAGAATGATAATGATTGGATCAATAAAACTTTCAAACTGTGCCGACAAGATCAGGTAAACCAGCAACAGTGCAAGACCGAATGCGAAGAGCGTATTGGAAGAACTTTCACGAAAATCCCTGGACTCTCCACCCAAATCGGTAGAAAATGAGTCGTTAAGTACCTTAGCTGAAATCCTGTCCATGGCTTCGAGACCTTCACCTATTGATTTCCCAGGTGCCAGTCCGGCAGAAACCGTTGCAGCTGTAAATCGGTTATTCCTGTAAAGTTGTGGCGGACTGCTTTCTTCTTTCGAAGAAACCAAGTTATCCAGTTGTATCAATTGGTTTTTGTTGTTACGTACATACACCGAACTTAAGTCCAGCGGGTCTTTACGATTACTGACTTCAAATTGTCCAATCACCTGATACTGCTTGCCATTCATGAAAAAATAAGAAAAGCGCTGACCACTTAAGCCCAGCTGCAAAGCAGTTCCGATATCTTGTGCCGACACGCCAAGGTTCTTGGCCTTGTCGCGGTCTATAGTTAAGTTAATTTCCGGTTTATTGAATTTCAGGTTAACGTCTGAAGTTGTAAACGTAGGGTCTTTAGATACCTCATCCATAAAGACAGGTATTTTCTCCCTCAGCTGTTCAAAGTTTTGTGCCTGAATGATGTAGTTTATTGGCAATCCGCCTCTACGGCCAACGGAAATGGTCGGCTGCTGCGTAACCACAACCTTACCTTCCGAAAACTTCTTGGTCATGCTGGTCAGCTTGTTTGCTATATCTGCCTGACTGCGCTCCCGGTCTTCTGGGTTGGTTAAAGCCATACGCACAAATCCACCGTTGGTTGAGCCGCCGCCGAAGCCTGGAGAAGTAACAGTTATGTTAATCCGTTTCTCTGGTATGGAGTCGCTGATCGTCTGCTGGATTTTGCTCATGAAAGCATCCGTATAATTGAACGAAGCTCCTTCAGGTGTAGTGACGTTCATGTTGATGGCACTGCGGTCATCATAGGGAGCAGTTTCCTTTGGCAGCAAGCCCCAAAAAAGCACAATTAGCCCCAAACATGTTAAAATAAGAGGCACCGCAAGCCACCTGCGATCCAAGAACTTGTTAAGTTTCTCTGCATAGCTGTCATTTAGCCTTAGGAAATAAGGCTCTGTTGCTTCATAAAACTTCGACTTCTTATGTCCGCTACCCTTCATTAGGTAAGCATTTAGCATCGGTGTTAAAGTCAGCGATACAAAGGCTGAGATCAATACCGCTGCTCCGATCACAATACCAAACTCCCGGAACAGTCGCCCGACGAAACCTTGTAAGAAAATTACGGGTAGAAAAACTGCCGCTAGCGTTATTGAGATGGAGATAACTGCAAAGAAGATTTCATTTGATCCTTTAATCGCTGCTTCGAACGGAGAATAACCTTCTTCAATCTTTTTGAATATGTTCTCTGTTACTACAATTCCATCATCCACCACCAGTCCCGTTGCGAGAACGATCGCCAGTAACGATAGCACATTTATGGAAAATCCAAAGATGTACATGATAAAGAAAGTAAAGACCAGTGATACCGGAATATCAATTAGAGGTCGGATGGCGATTGCCCAGTCCCTAAAGAACAGGTATATGATTAAGATAACCAAAATAAGAGATAAGATGATCGTTTCAGCAACTTCAGTGATCGATGTTTTTATAAACTCAGTCGTGTCAATGGAGACGTTGAGCTTGATGTCCTTTGGAACGTCTTTCTTAAGCTGAGCAAGCCTTTTATAAAACTCTTTGGATATGTCCAGGTAGTTTGCACCCGGTTGGGGTACCAGCCCGACTGCAACCATAGGTTTGCCAGACTCCCGAAGGATGGTCTCCTCATTTTCGGAACCCAACATGGCATAGCCGATATCCCGCAATCTTACAACATTGTTTGAGTCACTTTTAACGATCAGATCATTAAACTGGGTAGCGTTGGTCAGTTTTCCAAGGGTTTTCACAATCAGCTCTGTGCTGGCACCCGTAATTTTTCCTGAAGGAAGCTCCACATTTTCACGATCCAAAGCAGTCACGATATCCTGTGGGGTAAGGCTATAGGCAGCAAGTTTATCTGGGTCGATGCGAATACGCATCGCATACCTTCGTTGTCCCTGGATTTGTACACTACTAACGCCGGAGATGGTCTGCAGTCTTTCTGCAATCACGTTTTCCGCATAATCACTTAGCTGCATTACGTTTCGCTTATCGCTTTGAAGCGTCATTGTAATAACGGCATCCGAGTTCGCATCGGCCTTACTTACAACAGGATTACCATCAATGTCCTTAGGTAAACTTCTGGCGGCCTGAGACACCTTATCGCGCACATCATTCGCTGCGTCGTCAATATCCTTATCAAGATTAAATTCAATGGTAATATTACTGCTGCCCTGATTACTTGAGGAGGAAATATTCCGTATCCCATCTATACCGTTGATTGATTTTTCAAGTGGCTCTGTGATCTGTGACTCAATAATGTCCGAGTTTGCACCAGGGTAAGATGTCCTTACGGAAACAACGGTTGGGTCAATATTAGGAAACTCCCGTACGCCAAGAAAATTATACCCGATTACCCCGAAGAGCAAGATCATCAGGTTCATGACGATGGCCAACACTGGCCTTTTAATACTCGTGGTTGAGATACTCATGGTGGTTCGGGTTAGTTATTAATCAGGGTGACCTTAACAGGTGCATCTGGTTTTAAAGCCATAGCTCCAGTAGTTAAAACGGTGTCCCCCACTTTTAGGCCAGATGTTATTACGATATCCTCCGCGGTGCGTGTTCCTGAAACAACATTTACTTGCTTTGCCTTTCCATTTGCAGAGATGAAAACGGTTTTACCAGAAAGAACTGGTATGATCGCCTCATTTGGAATCAGAATGGCATTATTCATTGTACTTAAAGATAGCTTGATTTTAGCAAAAGATCCCGGTAGCAGTTCATTATTGGGGTTTTGCGCAAGGGCTTTAATCTGAAGGGTTCGGGTTTGCGCGTTTATTGCTGGCTCAATAGCATAAACCTTCCCTTGGAAAGACTTAGCAGAACCATCGGTGTTGAAGGTGATGGCAGAATTTAGCTTGATCTGGCCGGCATACTTTTCAGGCACCGAGAAGGTAATCTTTACCGGGTTGATGCTGGCCAGGTTTGCGATTGCTTTACTTGGTGTTAGGTACTCGCCCATCGAAATGGAACGTAAGCCAACCTTTCCGTTGAACGGTGCACGGATGGATGTTTTTGCCAACTGCGCACGAATCAACTGCGATTGAGATTGCAGCGACCGGAAGTCGGCCAATGCCGTATCATATTCAGCCTGACTAATGGCTCCCTTTTCAAGCAACTGTTTAGCCCGGTTCTCATTTGTAGATGAAAGCTTTTGCTTGGTCAATGCATCCTGTAGTTGTGCCTGGATATCCCGGTCGTTTATTTTAACAAGCAACTGTCCTTTTCTGACATTCGTTCCCTCGGTAAAGAAGATGCCGGTCACCAAGCCAGACACTTCGCTTTGTAACGTTACAGATTCATTGGCCTCAACAGCGCCAGTCACCTCCAGCTGGTTGTCAAAGGAAGTCGCTTTTACAAGCACACCGTTAACGCCAAAGCTTGGTGCTGCGCCACCTTTTTCTCTGCTTTTACCACCGCCGCCACCTGGCCCGCCTGCACCTGCCAGTTTCTTATTTGCGGAAATCCGGTAGTAGATTAAATAGGCGATGCCCAATACAAGTAAGGGGTAGATGATATATTTTAATTTCATTTTGAGTTAATCAGATGTTTATACAAAAATATTCAAATAAGTTAGCGTGTTCATGTTGTATTAAGTATGTTACAGCCTTATTTTCGAATTAGTCCCCTTGAAAATGGATTAATTTTATTTTTGTCCAAAAGCAATACAATATGTTCAATAAAAAATCAATAATCACACTAGTACTATTACTATCATTGGGTATGACAGCCAGATCTCAGGTTAAAATAGGTTTTGAAGTATGTTTTACAGAACCGCAGGCACACTATGCTGAAGTTGAAATGAATATTTCAGGAATTAATAAAGAATACGTTGACATAAAAATGCCTGTTTGGGCACCAGGGTCTTACCTGGTACGTGAGTTTTCAAAGTTTGTAGAAGGGTTTAAGGCAACAACACAAGGGAAAGCGTTACGGTTTGAAAAAGTAAGGAAAAACACCTGGAGGGTATACGGTTCAGGTGCAAAACAGCTGAAAATAAATTACAGAGTATATGCCAATGAAGTATCTGTCCGCACAGCATTTATTGACAACACCCATGCATTTCTTTCTCCGACGGGTATCTTTATGTATCCAGAGGGCTATTTAAAGTCTCCAAGTACTGTCACGGTTATTCCTTTTAAAGGCTGGTCAAAAGTGTCGACCTCACTCGAGCCGGTAACAGGACAGGCATTCACTTATACAGCACCAGACTTCGATATTTTATTCGACAGTCCGCTTGAAGTAGGAGACCAGGATGTATTTGAATTTACAGCTGCCGGCGTAAGACATGAAGTCGCCATGTACGGAGGTGGTAACTACGATAAGGAACGACTGAAAGTTGATATGGCTAAGGTTGTAGAACAGGCAACGGGGATTTATGGTGAGAATCCGAACAAGCATTACACCTTTATTGTGCATAATTTTGAACGCGGCGGTGGTGGTCTTGAACATCTAAGCTCTACGGTTTTAGGCGCTTCTCACAATCAGTATGGCTCGGAAGCTGGATACAATGGATTTCTGGAACTAGTAGCCCATGAGTATCATCATTTATGGAATGTGAAGCGGTTGAGACCGGTGGCTTTAGGTCCATTTGATTACGATAATGAAAACTATACTACAAACTTGTGGATTGCTGAAGGTTATACCGCTTATTATGAAAACAAGTTCATGCTTAGAGCAGGTTTCACAACTCCAGAGGAGTTTATAGGTAAATTGGCTGGAGCCATAGCCAGCGTAGAAAATACGCCGGGCTCAAGGGAGCAATCTGCAGCCATGTCCAGTTATGATGCATGGATTAAGTATTACAGGCCAAATGAAAACTCCAACAACACCGGAATATCCTATTATAGTAAAGGGGAAGTGATTGGCATTTTGATGGATCTGGAGATTATTCATGCAACCAAAGGCACAAAAAGCCTGGATGATGTGATGAAGGCGATGTATCTGCAGTGTAAAACACTCAAAAGGGGGTATACCGATGCGGAATTTAAGTCAATGGTAGAGAAAATTAGTGGATTAAGTTTCACAGCATTTTGGGACAAGTATGTGAATGGAACGCAACCTGTGGATTATAAAACCTACTTCGGCTATGCGGGCATAGATGTAAAAAATGTGAACGAAGGTCAGCGTGTCCCATATTTAGGAGTTGCATCAGCTAAAAAAGAAGGAAAGATCTACATTACTGCGGTATCTAGAAATTCTGCAGCCTGGGTTGACGGACTGAATGTAAACGATGAGGTAGTCAGCATTGATGGTGTTCCGGCAGAAGCTTCGGTAGAAAAAATGGCTGCGGTAACAGGCAGGAAGGTTGGCGATATAATTAAAGTTACTCTGATCCGGGATGGTGTAACAAGGGATTTTAATGTTACTTTGAAAGCCAATCCGAATATTGCCTTGGCTGCCGCATTTAGTCCTGTAGCAAGTGATGTACAAAAAGCTGTTTTGAAGAAATGGTTAGGCGTTTAACAGGAAATATTAAACATAAAAAAGGCTGCTTTGCAATTGCAAAGCAGCCTTTTTTATGTTTAAGCTTGACTAAAAGGTAAACCTTAAAGATAAGCCCAAACCAGAAGAATCAAACTCTGTAACCGGTGCTAGTCCAATTGCAGGCTTCCAGTCTAAAGAAAGGTTAATGGGTGCATCAGCAAATTTGTAATCTAGTCCCAAGACTCCGTCAACCGACAAGTATGCTTTGTTGGTATCTGAATATCTTAATTTTCTTGATCCAACAGAACCACCAATACCGTAGTACCAAAGTAGTCCCTGAGCTCCTTGCACCGGATTGTAGATCTCATACAAACCCGTTACTCGAAAATAAGAATACCCGTCGTTAGAACGGAAGTTCGCAATCAGGTCAAGCATTTTGTTTCCACCAAGCGTAGTTTTAAAGGTTACGCCATTGGCTGTTCCAAAACGACCACCTATTGCATTTCTATAGCTTTGTGCCTTCGAAGTAGTTTGAATAGCAAGGGTTGCTATAATCGTTAAACATAAAATTGTAAAGAGTTTTTTCATAATCGTGTTTTTTTTAAATCCATACTTCCAACAATTATGCCGATAAGTAAATGGTGCTGGGCAAAGGTACAAATGGAATTGGGCTTACAAAATGGCAAATGGAAACGCTGAACCAAAACGTAATTTGGCTATATTGCAATATTTAAGAACTAACATTTGATTTTATGAGCACTACCACTGTAACTCGGGTATTTGATATTCTCAAATTGAATTTAGAAAGCTTTCCTAAACAAGAATTTGTATGTGGAAAGGTAAATGGAGCCTGGAAGAAATACAGTACAGTTGAATTCTGCGACTCCGTAGACAACTTAAGTAAGAGCCTGATCGGCATGGGTCTGGGTAAGGCTTCAAGAATCGCGGTGATGTCTCACAATCGACCGGAATGGAATATAACAGATTTCGCAATCATGCAAATTGGCGCCTAACAAATTCCTTTATATCCGACATTGGCCGCTCAAGACATTAAGTTCATCCTGGAAAATGCAGAAGTAAGTGTTATCTTTTTGTCGGATGAACGTTTGTATCAGAAGGTTAAAGAAATTGAACATGAGCTTAGTCATCCCATTAAGGTTTACAGCTTCGATAATGTCAATGGGCTGCCCAATTGGGAAACCCTACTTAAACATGATGTTCGTGACAACGGAATAGACCTGGACGTTTACAGGGAAGCCGTAAAGCCCGACGATGTTTTAACCCTAATTTATACCTCAGGAACTACAGGTACACCAAAAGGCGTAATGCTTACCCACGATAACCTTGTAAAGAACTTTCAGAACTCTGCTGTCATTTTTCCCCCTGGGGTAAGGAAGGTTTTAAGCTTTCTACCTTTGTCTCATATTTTTGAACGCATGATTGTGTATTTGTATCTATATACAGATGCCTCAGTCTATTATGCGGAAAGTATGGAGACGATTGTTGCTGACATACAATATGTTAAGCCGAATGGTTTTTCTACCGTTCCGCGATTGCTTGAAAAGGTGTATGAAAAGATCATGCTTAAAGGCAAGGAACTTTCTGGAATTAAAAGTAAAATCTTCTACTGGTCTGTCGATTTGGCTTCACAGTATGAGATGAAAAACAGCTGGTCCTACAACCTGAAGTTGAAGATAGCCCGAAAACTAGTATTTAAGAAGTGGAAGGAAGCTCTAGGAGGAGAGATCATCGTGATCGTTTGCGGAGGTGCAGCCCTAAACCCGCGGCTTGCACGGATCTTTTGGGCGGCAGGAATGCCTGTGTTTGAGGGATATGGCCTTACAGAAACTTCACCGGTAATTACAGTTAATTATTTCGGAAATGCGATGTTTGGAAGTGTTGGACCCGCAATATCTGGCGTAGAGGTGAAAATCGCTGAAGATGGAGAAGTTCTTACCCGTGGGCATCATGTGATGAAAGGCTACTACAATCGTCCGGATCTTACCGCCGAAACCATCGATGCGGAGGGTTGGTTTCATACTGGAGATATCGGGACCCTTGTTGACAACAAATTTCTAAAAATCACCGACCGAAAGAAAGAAATATTTAAAACTGCAGGCGGGAAGTACGTTGCGCCGCAAATCATTGAAAACAAATTTAAAGAAACGATATTAATAGAGCAGGTAATCGTTTTTGGTGAGAACAGGAAGTTTCCAGGGGCCCTGATCGTACCGAATTTTGTTGCACTTAAAGCATGGGCAGAAGAAAAGGGAATTCAGTACACAACGAATTCCGAAATGATTAAAAAGGATGAAGTCGTAGAGAAATACAGACAGATTGTAGATAATAGCTGCAAGGATTTTGGAAAATGGGAGCAGGTGAAGCAGTTTTGTCTGCTTGCAAAAGAATGGAGTATTGATGGAGGTGAATTAACCCCCAAGTTGAGTTTAAAGAGGAAGGTTATTCTGGAAAAAAATCAGGAGAACATAGAAAAGATTTATAAAGATGCAGAAAGTTATAAAGCGTAGAACGTTTGTCGGAATTATTTCAGGATTGCTTATCCCAGGCTTACTGCTTGCCGGCTGTGCCGGCGGGCAGATTGGAAACAAGAATAGCAAAGAGTACAGAAATGGTATGGTTGTTTCCGCGAGAGATCAAGCCTCGCTTGTTGGTGTTGAAATCTTGAAAAAAGGCGGAAACGCCGTTGATGCCGCTGTTGCTGTGCAGTTTGCCCTTGCCGTGGTTTACCCGAACGCCGGAAATATTGGCGGTGGCGGTTTCATGGTATACCGTTCCGCCTCCGGGGAAACCAATACCTTAGATTTCCGGGAAAAAGGACCGGCCATGGCATCCAGAGATATGTACCTCGATTCATCTGGGAATTCAATTGCAGAAAAAAGTCTATATGGGGGCCTGGCTGCCGGTGTACCTGGAACTGTTGCCGGAATGGCTGAAGCTCATAAAAAGTATGGAAAACTGCCTTGGGCTACTCTGGTAGAGCCTGCAATTGCCCTGGCCAAAAATGGATTCAAGATCAGCATACGTCAGGCTAGGGAAATGAACGAGTTGCACGACCGTTTTGTAAGCTTAAATCCATTAGGAACGCCCTTAGTCAAAACTGGTACATGGACGCCTGGGGACATGCTATATCAACCAGAACTTAGTCGCACCCTCGAAAAGATCCGTGATCAAGGAAGAAAAGGGTTTTATGAAGGGAGTGTCGCAGACTCGATCGTTGCTGAAATGAAACGCAGTGGTGGGATTATTACCAAAGCTGACCTCTTGAGCTACAATGCTGTTTGGCGCAAAGCAATTACAGGAAACTATAGGGGATATAAGATAATCACCATGCCACCCCCATCCAGTGGTGGTATTGCGCTGGTACAGTTGCTTAAATCCGTAGAGCCTTATCCATTGAAGCGTTGGGGCTTTAACACCGACTCAACAGTCCAGGTTATGGTTGAAGCAGAAAGACGGGTATATGCAGATCGCGCTACGCACCTTGGCGATCCGGATTTCTATCGGGTTCCAGTAAAGCAATTGATGGCTGATGCATACATCAAGGCGCGCATGAGCAATTTTTCCTGGAATAAAGCAACACCGAGTACCGAGATAAAGGCTGGCGACATAGTTCCGCCAGAACATGAAGAGACTACACATTATTCGATCGTTGACCATGACGGTACTGCTGTTTCGATTACAACGACGTTAAATGGCTCTTATGGATCCTGTGTGATGGTCAAAGGCGCTGGCTTTCTGCTGAACAATGAAATGGACGACTTCTCGGTTAAGCCTGGCTCGCCGAATATGTATGGCCTGGTAGGTGGAGAGGCAAATGCAGTAGCTGCAGGTAAGCGGATGCTGAGTTCTATGACACCGACAATTGTTGAAAAAGACGGCAAGCTGTTTATGGTAGTCGGTACGCCAGGCGGATCAACAATCATTACTTCCGTTTTTCAAACCATCTTAAATGTCATAGACTTTGATAAAGATATGCAGCATGCTGTAGATGCAAAGAAGTTTCACCACCAATGGTTACCTGACGAAGTTGGAATGGAGCCTAGGGCCCTGGACAGCACAACCTTGTTTAAGCTGAAAGCAAAAGGGTATAATTTAGTTCCGAGAGGACAGATTGGGCGGGTAGACGCCATTCTGAAAACCAAATGGGGTTATTACCAGGGTGGAGCGGACTTCAGAGGAGATGATGTTGCCATCGGCTGGTAAATGTATTATAGGTAACAAGGTTATAGTCAACACTTTCTGTTTAAAATTCATTCTTTTGTGTGCCAGTTTAATCTTTTAATAACAAAGATTTGCTTTATGGTACAATGATTGTGTATAAGTGTGAAATGAATATACACTACAATAAAAAGAATAAATTTATGAAACCATCTTTATTAAAATCGATACCCGCTCTCCTTGCCGGTATTTTCATCGCCGGTGCTGCTCAGGCTCAGGAAGTTGTACCTACTGCTACAGGCGCGCAATTTAGCACCTGGTCAGTTGGTGTTAACGCAGGCGTAATGACGCCGATCACTCCGTTTGGAGGAAAGAACGATTTCTCACATTGGAAATCGAATTTAGGATACGGAGTATTCGTTAAAAAGCAGTTTACAAATTATTTCTCACTACGTTTAGACGGAGTTAGAGGTAAATTGAGTGCTGACAATTCACAGCCTTACGATAATGGGGTAGTAAACCCAAGTTCAATAACAGCATTTGAAACCGACTTGTCTTATGCAGGTAGTTTAAGTGCAGTTGTAAACATGTTCAATATTGACATGTTCCACAAAAATAATGCTTTGCAATTATTCGTTTCTGCAGGTGCCGGCTTAGCTGGTTATAAGCCTACAATTACACAGGGCGGAAGAACATTCGAATATGCTCCAGATAAAACAATCAGCGAATTGGTAATCCCGGTTGGGTTAGGCGCTAAATTTAAAGTTTCTGAAAAGGTAAATTTCAATCTTGGATGGACTGTTAACTTCGTTGATGGTGATAACCTTGATGGTAACTATGCTGGTGCAAACAGCGATAAGTTTTCTTATGCTTCAGCAGGTCTTGAATTTGCTTTAGGAACAGGACCACAGTTGGCTTGGCATAACCCAGTAGCTGCAACTTATGACGAAGTACTTGCTGCTAAAGCAAGCGTTAATGGGTTGAAAAGTGATTTAGATGCACAAAAAGCAGAAAACGCTAAGTTGAGAAATGACTTGAAAGGCGTGATCAATGATGAAGATGGAGATGGTGTTGCAGATAAGTTTGATAAATGTCCTGGTACAACATCAGGAGTTGTTGTTGATGGAGCTGGCTGTCCTTTAAAAGCACCTGCGCCAGTAGTTAAAGAAAAAGTGATTATCACTGAATCTGACCGCAGAGTTGTTGCAGATGCAATCCGCAACTTGGAGTTTGATGTGAACAAGTCTACAATCCGTAGCAAGTCTTATCCAACGCTAAACCGTGTTGCTGATCTATTGAAAAGCAAAAACTTTAGCTTGAGACTTGCCGGACACACAGACAGTCAAGGTAGTGATGCATTGAACATGGCGTTGTCTAAAGACAGAGCAGAATCAATAAAAGCATATTTGGTATCTCAAGGTGTGAATGCATCAAGAGTAGAAGCAACTGGTTATGGAGAAACTCAGCCAATTGCATCTAATAAAACTGCATCTGGACGTCAGAAAAACAGACGTGTAGAATTCAGCTTGTTTTAATCGTCAAGTTTTGAAATATAGCCGCCAGGGATCCTGGCGGCTTTTTTTATGTCCTGAATTCAGCACTTAACTTACCTGGAAACTGATCGAAAGTATTTGTGGCCTAGTACAGTATGGTTTTTAAAATTTGCAAACCTTTTACTTACGCTAAAAAACTAACATATTGTTTTTCAGATAATTATAATTTAAACTATGAAACTTTAAAGTTCGCGGGCTTCATTATATTCGCATTTTGTTACCTTTGCACAGCAATTAAATTGAATTAAAGCTTATGGAAATCGAGAACCAGGTTAGAGAACAAGTTACCTATACAGCTGATCAAGCATATAAGGAATCATTGAAATATTTCAATGATGATGATTTAGCTGCACGGGTATGGGTGAATAAGTATGCCCTGAAAGATTCTGCTGGTGCGATTTACGAAAAGACACCGGAGCAAATGCACCGACGGATCGCTTCGGAGATTGCACGCATTGAGCTGCGGTATCCCAACCCCATGTCTGAAGACGAGATCTTTGATTTGATTTCTAACTTTAAATATATTATTCCTCAGGGAAGCCCGATGACGGGGATAGGAAACCCCTACCAGATTGCATCTTTGTCAAACTGTTTTGTAATTGGCAATGAAGGTAATTCTGATTCTTACGGCGGGATCATGAAAATTGATCAGGAACAGGTACAACTGATGAAAAGACGCGGAGGCGTGGGTCACGATCTTTCGCATATTCGTCCTAAGGGTTCACCTGTTAAAAACTCCGCACTTACCTCAACAGGCATTGTACCTTTTATGGAGCGTTATT
>JAQBOT010000128.1 GCA_028287885.1 Pedobacter sp. | reverse complement strand
CGACCGAACTGCGGATGATGACGTATAACGTCCACAATTTTGCTCCATTTAGTAACGATGAAGATCCACTGGTGGTTAAAAGCAAAATCCTTAAGGTTATCAAGGAAGAAAATCCAGATGTTATTGCACTGCAGGAATATTTCACCAGGTACAGGGGTGTTCTTGATATGACGGACAGCATCAAAGATATTCTACGTACCAGACACTACTACTTCGAACCTTCTTTTAAAACGGAGGATCAGGCTACTGGCCTGGCCGTTTTCTCTAAATATCCGATAAAGAATAGGGGCTCTATTCTATTTCCAGGAAATGGCGGCGGTAATGCAGCGATTTTCGTTGACGTATTGGTAAATAAACGATTAATACGGATTTACAATGTACATCTGCAAAGTATTTCCTTTGATCCACAAGATTATGCTTACCTGGACGAAGTTAAAAAAGAGATGGATCCGAAATTGCGTCCCTCTAAACGGATTATTTCCATGCTTCGTACTGCCTTCGTAAAACGGAGCGAGCAGGTGGACATATTAAAAGCCAGTATGAAAGACTGCAAGACGCCGTACCTGATTGCCGGCGATTTTAATGATACACCCGCATCCTATGCTGTAACACAGCTAACGAAAAACATGAATAGAAGCTTTGAAAAGGAAGGTACGGGTTTTGGACGAACGTACAATGGCAAGTTTCCAAACTTTCAGATCGACTATATTGCCACAACAAAAGACATCACTATAATTAACCATCGGGTGATCAACGCAAAACTTTCAGATCACTTTCCTATTAGAAGCGATCTACGATTAACACGTTAAAATATTATATTTGTCAGAAAATACAAGAAAAATATAGTTGTGAAATCATCATTATCTAACCGCTTGGCAACTGCTGAAGAGACATCTGGCAGCCTTCATGGTGCTAAAAGAAATAAAAAAATGAATAACGGCTTGCAGTTATACAATACGCTTACGCGTAAAAAAGAAGTTTTTGAACCACTAAGTGCACCCCATGTTGGTATGTATGTCTGCGGGCCAACAGTTTACAGCGATGTGCATCTTGGAAATTGCCGTACGTTCATATCCTTTGACCTGATCTTTCGATACCTTAAGTATTGTGGCTATAAAGTGCGCTATGTGCGCAATATTACAGATGCTGGGCACTTGGAAGGCGACCGGGATGAGGGCGACGACAAGTTTGCAAAGCGCGCGAAATTGGAACAGTTGGAGCCTATGGAGATCGTGCAGAAGTACACACTTGGTTTCCATGATGTGTTGCGCATGTTTAACACGCTTCCTCCAAGTATCGAACCAACCGCCACAGGCCATATTACCGAACAAATTGAAATGATAAAGGAAATCCTGGAAAAGGGATTTGCCTATGAGGTGAATGGAACAGTTTACTTCGATGTGGAGAAGTATAGCGAAACGTACAACTATACGGTGCTAACGAACCGCAACATGGAAGACATGCTTGCAAATACGCGTGCACTGGGCGGACAAGACGAAAAAAGAGGTCGATTGGATTTCGCATTATGGATTAAAGCAAAGCCTGAAACACTAATGAAATGGCCTTCTCCATGGGGGGTAGGTTTTCCGGGCTGGCACATTGAGTGCTCTGCAATGAGCGCTAAATACTTAGGTGGATCGTTTGACATCCATGGCGGTGGCATGGACCTCGCTGCAACCCATCATACCAACGAGATTGCGCAGTCTGAGGCCTGCAATCATGTACAGCCTGCTAAATATTGGATGCATACAAACATGCTTACCGTTAATGGTACACGTATGTCTAAAAGTGCTGGCAACGGGTTTTTACCGCTAGAGTTGTTTACTGGGACACATCCATTGCTTAAGAAGGGCTTTAGCCCAATGACTGTTAAGTTCTTTATGCTTCAGGCGCATTACCGCAGTACCTTGGATTTCTCCAACGAGGCCCTGGATGCTTCTGAGAAGGGATTTAAGAGATTGATGGCAGCAGTAGCGTTGCTTGAAAAGGTGCAACCTTCTGAGGAGGCTAGCGACTTCAATATTCAGGCAATAAAAGATAACTGTACTGCTGCAATGAATGACGATTTTAACAGTCCGGTTGTAATTGCAGAATTATTCGAGGCTTCAAGGATCATTAATACCGTGTACGACGGGAAAGGAAAGCTATCTGCTGCTGATCTTACCTTACTAAAGAGTATCATGCAGGATTTTGTGTTTGATGTATTTGGGTTGAAAGATGAGAATGGTTCGAATGTGGAACTTAACTCGGTTCTTGACCTGGTAATTGACATTAGGAAAGTGGCAAAGGAAAATAAGGACTATGCCACATCAGATAAAATAAGAATTGGCCTACAATCTATGGGTGTGCAGCTGAAAGACAGTAAAGAAGGTACAACCTGGAGCAAATTGTAAGCCTGAAGTCTTATATTCGAACAATGTTAATTTAAGCAACCATGATTAAAAATATCCTATATACCGCTATTGCAAGCTCAATAAGCTTTGCTGCTTTTGCCCAAAAATCAGATGGGACAACCAAGTCTCTGGTTGAGGCAGAAAAGAGTTTCTCTGACATGGCCGTTAAGAGTGGAACCAGAGCGGCATTCAACGCTTTTGCTGCACCAGAGGCTTTAAGCTTTATGCCAAACCCCACAAATTCAAGGGAATTTTACAATACGCAGCCTGATATGAAAACTCTGAGCTGGTTTTCTGTATACGCCCGGGTTTCTAAAAGTGGAGATTGGGGTTTTACGACAGGCAGGTTTGAACAGGCGGGAGAGCAAAAAGGTTATGGGGATTTTCTTTCAGTCTGGAAGGTAATAAATGGTAAATGGGCCGTGGTGCTTGATATTGGTGCGAGTCACAATAAACCTCTAGAACCATATACAACCGAGTTTATAGAGCCGGTTGAATTCCGGAAGCCTAAGTTTACCAACGACAAAGACATTCTTACTGGCAAAGGAATTATCATGACGACAGAGAAAACACTCGATGCTTCTTTGAAATCTTACGGTCCTGCTGCCTTCAGCGGATTTCTGAATCCAAATGCACGTTTGATCTTTCCAGGTAGAGAGCCAATTATTGGAAAAGAGAAGATTAATGCTTTCTACAACCAAATGGTGGCTAAGGTTAGCTTTAAAACGACAGCTGCAGATAAGGCTGCCGGTGGCGATCTAGCTTACACGTATGGTATTGCTACAGTAGATTATAAGGCAGATCTAAGAGAGAGCTTTAACTATGTTAACATCTATGAGCTTCAACCAGATCACAACTGGAATCTGATCTTGCAAATTTACGCTCCGGCGGAGCGGTAAAGGAACAAATATTACTTACACGAGGGTTTCTTATTCATTTAAGAAGCCCTTTTTTGTTGTTTGTGCTTCTTTGTTTGAAAGTAGAGCCCCATTAAGCTCCTGATTGGTTGTGGATTAAGTAAAATGGCGTTTTCTCGTGCTATTTTGGGGCTTAATGATCTCGCTACACGCAAGCTTAGCGGTTATTCAGCGTTATATACTATATTTAAGTCATGAAAAGAGTATACCTGTTTTTAACGCTTGCACTGCTTTCGCTTAGTGCAGCTGCCCAAAAGTTTGATTTACAAGGTCACCAGGGTGCGCGTGGTTTAATGCCTGAAAACACGATTGAAGGGATGCTCAAAGCACTTGATTTTGGGGTTACGACCTTAGATATGGATGCGGTAATTACCAAAGACCGGCAGGTCGTGCTGTCGCATGAGCCTTATTTTAACAATGAGATCAGCTTAACTCCAGAGGGTAAGGAAATCACGTTGAAGGATCAGAAGAAATACAACATCTTTCAGATGGACTATGAACAGGTAAAGAAGTTTGATGTAGGCAGTAAGGTAAACAGGCGCTTCCCAGGGCAACAGAAGTTTAAAGCGTATAAACCCTTGCTTGCAGAAGTTATCGACTCTGTGGAGGCTTATGTGAAGAAAAAGAAGCTAAAGAAACCGACCTACACCATCGAAACCAGCTTAATCAGAAAGGGTGATGTTGAATTCCAGCCGGAGGCTTCAGAATTCGTGGAGCTGATTATGGATGTGGTAAAGGATAAAAAGCTCAGCAAGCGTGTAGTAATCCAATCGTTAGACATCCGTACGCTCCAATATCTGCATGCGAAATACCCGAAGATCAAAACTTCACTGATGATCGATGAAAAAGTAGAGCTTGAAGAGAACATCAAAACCCTTGGCTTTACGCCGACAGTTTATAGTCCGTATTATGTTTTAGTGGGAAAGGGGCTGGTAGAACGCTGCCATGAGTTGGGGATAAAGATTATTCCCTGGACAGTTAATTCATCTAAGCAGATGAAATACCTAATGGATTTGGGTGTGGATGGTTTGGTGACCGACTATCCAAACCTGTATTCGATAGTAGCTAAATAAAAAAAAGTACTGCTAATTAGCAGTACTTTTTGTCCAGATCTTAAGATCATCACAGCTTTTGAATTCATCATCAATCTTGATGTAGGAGTTCTCGCGGCGTTTTTCAAACCACTCGCTAAGGACCTTATCCATTTTTTGCTCCTGAGCTTTCTCTTTGAACTTAGCATAATCCTGTTCCAAATTACCTTTATGTGGTGGGATCTTTGATTTAAGGAATAATATTTTATATCCCTCCTTGCCATCCTGACCAACAAAAGAAGTTGGTTTAGATACAGTACCAACTTTCATGGTATCTACAACCAGGAAGTCTTTAGGGTCAATTTTATCTGCAGGAATAAAAGTCGTTCTTGCTGATACGTTATCTGAATACATCATCATACCTCCATTATATTTACTCTCCTTATCATCGGAGTAAAGAGAAGCAGCAGTAGAGAAAGGAAGTTTTTCAACAGTGATATTCTTGAAAATGCTGTCTGCATGAAGCTTCACGCGGTCTAGACTTTGTGGTGTAGTCTGCGGGCGGATCAAGATGTGTCTGGCATGAACTTGCTCACCGCGTCTTTCTACAACCTGCAGAATGTGGTACCCGAATTCTGTTTCAAACACTGGAGAAATATCACCGGCTTTTAACTTAAAAGCCCATGCCGTAAACTCTTTAGCCATAGCGGTACGGTCGAAGAAACCTAAGTCACCACCATCTGGAGCTGATCCCGGATCTTCAGAGTAGGTTTTAGCTAAGAAACCAAAATCTTCTCCACTTTTCACACGCAATCTAATGGCATCAAGCTTATCGTAAAAACGTTGTTTCTCTGCTTTGGTAAGCTGAGGGTGTAAGACAATCTGACCGATCTCATATTCTGTATTGATGTCTGGTAAGCTATCTTTCTTGTAAGTATCAAAGTATTTCTTAACTTCCAATGGCGTAACATTTACCCCTTCGGTGATCTTTGCTTGCATCTTATTAGCAATCAGCTGATCTTTAACGTCCGGTCTGATCTCATCTTTATATTGAAGCACAGAACGGTTTAAGAAGGCTTCAAGCTTGTCCTGCCCACCAGCACGCTGTATCTGGTAACGCATTCTTCGGTCCACTTCATTGTCAACCTGATTGTCTTCAACCATTACCGAATCTATCTCAGCCTGTTGTTTTAGTAACTTCTGAACAAGCATCTGTTGTAAGATGTAGCATTTCACTTTCTCATCAGCGGCATTTCCCTGGTTCAGATACATGACATACTGCTGATCTAGTTCAGAAGCGAGGATAATGTTGTTACCCAAAACCGCAACAACCTTGTCTACATTCTTCTTCTGAGCCTGTACGTTTAAGAACAAGCAGAGTAGTCCGCTTGCCATAAATAAAATTTTCTTCATTCTATATTGTATCTTATTACTTTTGCAAAGGTATTAATATTCGATTAGGAACGGCCTTTAGTATAGCAAGCTATTGTTCAGCAATACTCATGTTAATATCAATAACAGCTTAATTGCCTTTAGTGCAGCAAACCTGTTGAATAGACAATACTAATGTTAGTATCGATAATCGCCTGTAGCCTTTACTTTTAAGGTATAAAAGTAATAAATAAAGGTGCTATAAGTGGATATTTAACTAATTTTAACAGAAATATTATTCTTTAAATCAATCCTTAATGGGTGATCAATTAGCCAACAATCCCGAAGCTTTGCGTCTGTTTTTTACTGACGATATCTATTTGGTACAACAAGAGGCTGAAGAAAGCTTTACTACTGCGGCATGGGCCATGGATTTGGCTGATGCAAATTCAAAGGCATCTCTAACTAAAATGGAAGGTTCAGGCATTGTTGATGTGCCCGCAAGTACGCTTGGTCTGCCCGACGGTGTTGTTGGTCTGCCCAAAAGTAATGTGAATCCGTTGGCAACTATTGCCGGTCTTCCGGTAAGTATTGTTAATCTCACGGCAAACGAACCTAATGAGCTTGAGCAAGCTATCCC
>JAQBOT010000122.1 GCA_028287885.1 Pedobacter sp. | reverse complement strand
GAGTTCTTTTAGCTAGACCGTTGAAACTCATGAATGTATCTCCGCCTGTTTTTTGCTTAACCAGGATGAGTGCAGCAAAGGCGATGATGTTTGCAAACGTATAGGCTGCAGCATAAAATAACACATCATTAGACGACCTTGAGGTAAGGTTAACCAAGGCAAAAAGTATGTAACCAACGTGGGAGATACTAGAATAAGCCAGCATCCTTTTGAAGCTCTTTTGAAACAGGGCCGTAACGTTTCCAAGAAACAAGGTAAGACATACAACAACCATCAGTGGTGGAAGCCAGAATTCATGTAAAGGAGCAAAGCTACCGGCAAACAAGCGCACAAAGGCCGCAAAGCCTGCAGTTTTCACGACAGTTGACATGAAAGCCATGATCAGACTTGGAGATCCTTCGTAGACATCAGGCACCCAGAAGTGAAAGGGAGCTGCCCCTACTTTGAAGCTAAGACCAATGAACATCAGAATCAAGCCCGTATAAAATAGCGGAGAAACAGCTTTAAAGTTACCAACCAGATACTGGTTGATGACGTCAAGATCAAATGATCCCGTAGCGCCATAAACCAGCGTGATACCAAACAAGAGGAAGCCTGTAGAAAAGGCACCCATTAGAAAATATTTTAAGGAAGCTTCGTTAGATGCAAAGTTGTTCTTACGGATACCTGCCAGGATGTATAAACTCACCGACATAATTTCAATCCCAATGAACAACATGGCCATGTTCTTATAAGAAACCATCATAACCATGCCGGAAAGCGCAAATAGGATAAGGGTGAAGTATTCTGCAATATTATCACTCCCTGCAGCAAAGTAATTTTCAGTAAGCAGAAAGATCAGGATCGTTCCGACAATACACAACCCGGAAAATGCAAGCGCGAAGTTATCCATCTGCAGCATGTTGTAGTAGACGTGATTTGAATCCCATGAACCCACAACGAAGCCCAACCCGGTAAGTAAGCCTATTATTGATAGTGGTAATAATGCTTTTCTAGCTTTAAACAACCCCGCATAAAGAACCGCAAGTGCTGTAACCGTAAGTGTTATAATGATGTTCATCTGTCTATTTTACCGAAATTAATTTCTGATTAACCTGTTCTAATAAGTGTTGTACCGAGGCCTCTGACAGGCTAAGTATAGGTTTTGGATAAACCCCCAAAGCAATTACCAGTGCACATAGAATATACAAGGTTATTTTTTCTGTTCCGTTGATGTCTTTAAAGCCGATGGTCAGATCGTTGGTTTTTCCAAGCATGATACCCTGGTACATCCTCAGCATATATACCGCACCAAAGATGATGGTTAAGCCTGCAATTGCTGCTGCCCATATGTTGTATTGATAAACACCCATTAGCAGAAGGAACTCTCCAATAAAACCATTGGTTCCAGGCAGGGCAATCGTGCCGAACACAAGAATTGCAAACACGATCGCCAATTTGGGAGCGACCTTCGCGATACCGCCAAGCTCTTCAATGGTGTTTGTCTTAAGGCGACTGGAGATAATATCAAGAATGAAGAACAGTCCGACCACATTGATACCATGGCTTAACATCTGTACCATCGCACCTTGAAGACCCTGCGTGTTTAGGGCAAAGATCCCCGCGGCTATTAGGCCAACGTGGGCAATGGACGAATAAGCTACAAGTCTTTTTGCATTGCGCTGTTTGAAGGCAATGATCGATGCATAGACGATCCCTATGATCGACAAGATCAACGCCGTGGTTCCCCATTCCTGAACGCCGAAGGGCACAACTGGGAGAATCCAGCGAATTACTCCATAAATACCCATCTTAAGCATGATCCCTGCCAACAGCATTGTTCCAGGTGCAGGAGCTTCTGTGTAGGTATCCGGTTGCCAGGTGTGGAAAGGAAATATTGGCATCTTAATCGCAAATGCAATAAAGAACGCCCAGAACACCCAACCCTGCTGTGCAGAATCTAATTGAAGATTATAAAAAGCTTGAATATCGAAGTTGTGAGCAGGGTTTTGCAGGTACAAATAAATAATACCAAGTAACATAAACAAGGATCCACCAACGGTGTAAACAAAGAATTTCATGTTAACCCGGATGCGGTCTCTTCCGCCCCATATTGCACAGATGAAATAGATTGGTATCAATGCCGCTTCCCATCCAATGTAAAAGAGGAAAGCATCCATAGCAGTAAACACAATTAAGAGCCCGGTTTGCATGAACAGTATCAATGCAAAAAAGCCATGCGCATTCTTGTATTCATGTTTAAAACTTGCCAGGATGATAATCGGTATCAACAAGTTCGTTAACAGAACGGTGATCATGCTAATTCCATCAATACCAGCATGGAAGTTAATTCCAAGGTTTTCAATCCAGGGATAGTTTACAACAAACTGGCTGCTGGAATCTGATACGAAATTGAAAACTAAGATCAGTGCTAAGACTAAAGAAGCAAGTGAAGAAATCAGTGCCACAGTCTTTGCGGCTTTGCCGGATAATGCTGTTATTACAGCACCAACCAAGGGGATAAATAGAAGAAGTAGTAAAAGTTGCTCCATTATATTTTCTTGAACGATCTTTTAGATAGATAAATAAGTATACAATAACATTGAGACGATGCCGACTACCATCATAAGAATATAGAACCCGACATTACCAGATTGAACCAGTCGCAAACCCTTACTTGCTTCATTTGTACTCCAGCCAAGTCCATTTACAATTCCGTCAATAACTTTAGTATCTAAGATCTTGTAGAAAAACGTTGAAAAAGCATCAAGTGGCTTCCTAATAATTGCATCGTAAACCTCGTCAACATAGAACTTGTTGTAAGAAAGGGTACCAAGCAGGGAGCGCTGCGCTTCGTCTGGGACTGGTACGTGTGCTTTCTTAACATACTTCGCATAGGCGATGAATATAGAAACCAGTACACCTGCAACAGTAATGCCCATAAGCATGTATTCTGTACTGTGATCAGCCGCTTCGGCGTGGTGCAGAATAACCGGCGACAACCACTTGGATAACCAATGATGCCCGCCTAAGCTCTCGGGAATTCCGAGAACACCACCGATTGCAGATAGTACAGCAAGAACGATCAATGGAATAGTCATTGATTTCGGTGATTCATGGATCTTTTCTTCTGCATGATGCGTTCCCCGGTACGTTCCATAGAAAGTAAGGAACAGCATACGAAACATGTAGAATGCAGTTAAGAACGCAGTAAATACACCAATAACCCACATCAACTTATTGTGCTCATAAACATGAGCGAGAATTTCATCCTTTGAAAAGAAACCAGAAAAAGGAGGTAATCCGGCAATTGCCAGTGTTCCGATCAACATGGTAATAAATGTTACCGGAAGTTTCTTCTTTAACCCCCCCATATGACGCATATCCTGCGCATGGTGCATGGCGTGAATAACAGAACCGGCACCAAGGAATAAAAGCGCTTTGAAGAATGCGTGTGTAATTACATGGAAAAATGCACCATCATAAGCACCGACGCCTAATCCTAAAAACATATATCCCAATTGAGATACAGTAGAGTAAGCAAGAACTTTCTTAATATCTGTTTGTGTTAATGCAATCAGGGCACCAAGAAGCGCAGTAGCAAGGCCAATAATGGCAATCAACTGCTGAATCACAGGAGCAAGGTCAAATAACACGTTTGATCTCGCAATCATGTACACACCTGCCGTCACCATTGTTGCGGCATGGATAAGCGCAGAAACTGGCGTTGGTCCGGCCATTGCATCTGGTAACCAGGTAAACAAAGGGATCTGTGCTGATTTACCACAGGCACCAATAAACAGGCAAAGCGTAATTAGAACAATTGAACTATGTCCAGGCATCATGTTAGCAGCCTGAGGAAATATTTTTGAAAATTCAACGCTACCGAAAGTGGTGAAGATCAGGAACACGCCAATTAGAAAACCTAGATCTCCTATTCTGTTCATCACAAAAGCTTTCTTCGCTGCCGAAGCATAGCTGTCGTTTGTAAACCAGAAGCCGATAAGCAAGTAAGAACATAACCCTACCCCTTCCCAACCGATGAACATAACGATGTAGTTGGATCCCAATACGAGCAACAGCATGAAAAATATAAACAAGTTTAAATAGCTGAAGAACTTGCCAAAACCATCATCATCGTGCATATACCCTGCGGAATATACATGGATCAGAAACCCGACACCTGTGATGATCAACAGCATCATGCTGCTTAAAGGATCAACTAAGAACGATAAAGGAATATGAAGTCGTCCAGCAGAGATCCAGTCAAACAAAAACACCTCATGGGACTTGTTTGCATCCGCACCTAGTGCAAAGAAAATAGCGACACTTAAAACAAAGGAAAGAAAGATAACGCCGCTACCAATAAAACCGATAAGGTTTTTGGATAAGACATTTCTCCCCAAACCAGTAATTAAAAAGCCTAAGAGCGGTATTAAAGGAACCAGCCAAACTAAATCTATGATCATTTTATTATACTATTCTATTTTACCACTTAAGGCGATTCAACACATTTATATCTGTAGACTGCGTATTCCGGTACACCATAACAATGATACTTAAACCAACCGCAACCTCTGCGGCAGCTAGTGCCATAATAAAAAATACGAATACCTGACCCGATGGGTCGTTGCTATGTACAGAGAAAGCTGTAAGTAGTAAATTGACTGCATTAAGCATCAATTCAACCGACATAAAGATCACAATGGCGTTTCTGCGGGTTAAAACCCCAACAACACCGATCGTAAAAATAATAGCACTCAACCAGATGTAATGATTAAGCGGCACACCCTGCAGGGTCTGTGTAATGTTTCCCACTATGCTTTTTCTTTTTTAGTTAACAATACGGCTCCAACCATTGCAGAAAGCAATAAAATAGAAGACAGTTCAAATGGCAACATGAATGGGCCAAAGAGTTCCTTACCAAGGCTCTTTATCAATCCCAACCCTGGATCCCGTAGTATAAGAGGTTCTGAAATAGATGTAGCTTTCAGCGATCCTACAAGCGTCACCATTAGGCAGCAACCCGCAACAATGCCTACAAGCTTAACTAATGGGGATTTCAAAGGCTCATTGTCCTTATTTAAGTTGAGTAACATGAGGACAAACAGGAATAAAACCATGATTGCACCCATATAGACAATGAAGTTTACGACCGCTAAGAATTGTGCATTTAGTAGAATGTAATGCACGGTAAAAGTGAAAAATGTTACAATCAAATAAAGTACGCTGTGCACCGGGTTTTTGGCGAAGATCACCATCAGGGAAAAGAATATACTTAGTGCCGCTACGATATAGAATACTGATGTACCCATTAAATTTTTATGTTTTAAAGCCGTTTGAGTGGCAAATGTATTAATCTGTTTATATTATGAACCTGTATAACTTACTTTTTCTCCAGGGGTGCTTCCACCAACTTGTCTTTTCCATAGATAAAATCTTTCCTCAAATAGTCTGAAGGAACGATTGGTCCGTCTAAATAAATTGCTTCTTTAGGACAAGCCTCTTCACATAAACCGCAGAAAATACAGCGCAGCATGTTAATTTCATAAACGGCAGCGTATTTTTCTTCACGATACAAATCCTTTTCCTCAGGCTTACGCTCAGCAGCAATCATAGTAATCGCCTCTGCCGGGCATGATAAGGCACAAAGTCCACAAGCGGTACAACGCTCTCTACCATCCTCATCGCGCTTCAAAGAGTGCATGCCTCTCCAGTTCGTCGAGAATTCCCTTTGTTGTTCCGGATAGCGGATGGTTGCCTCTTTCTTAAAAAAGTGACTCATTGTTATCCCTAAACCCTTCGCAAGCGCAGGCAAATACATGCGTTCTGCCAGGTTAAGCGGCTTTTGTACTAATACTTTCTTTCTATTGGTTAATGGTTCCATCAAACCTCCTATTATATTCCGCAGAGCGGATGTTAAAACTTTTCAATTACTGCGATCACAAGACCTGTGACAACAACGTTTACTATAGCAATCGGAATTAAGATCTTCCAGCCTAAATGCATCAACTGATCGTAACGGAAACGTGGGATTGTCCAGCGTACCCACATAAAGAAAAAGATAAATGCAAAGATCTTTCCGAAGAATACCAGAGTTCCAATCAGCGGGCCGATCGTTGTTCCTGTATGTGCCAGAACCCAATCCATTCCAGGGTAGTTGTACCCTCCAAAATATAAGGCCGCCATTACAGCCGAGGAAACGAACATGTTTATGTATTCTGCAAACAAGTAAAAGCCGAGCTTCATGGAAGAATATTCCGTGTGGTAACCACCGATTAACTCGGTTTCACATTCCGGTAAATCAAATGGTGCTCTGTTCGTTTCGGCAAACGCACACACCATAAACAAGATAAAGCCTATTGGCTGATAAAGCACATTCCAGTGCCAGCCATGCTGTTGTTCCACAACCTCTTTTAAGCTCATTGTTCCGGTAACCAGCAGCAAAGCGATAATAGAAAGTCCCATTGCAATCTCATAACTGATATTCTGAGAGGCCGCTCTAATAGCACTCAATAACGAGTACTTATTATTTGACGCCCAACCGCCGATCATTACCCCATATACACCTAAAGATACAACACCAAAGATGTATAGAATTCCAACATTGATGTCTGTAACCTGCAGTTGCACAAGGTGATCTCCGATCTGTATTGCAGATCCCCAAGGGATAACGGCAGTACCGATACAGGCAGTTAGCATTGCTAAACCCGGCCCAACCATAAACAACCACTTATTCGATTCTGTCGGAACAATTTCTTCCTTCATGAACATCTTTAAACCGTCAGCAAGTGGCTGGAACATACCAAATGGACCAGCACGATCTGGACCGAGGCGATCTTGTAAGAACGCCGCAACTTTCCTTTCGGCGTAAGTTGAATACATGGCTATAACCAGGCTAATACCAAAGATGATAGTTACAAGTATTAATTTTTCTATAACAAAAGCTATCTCCATTAGAATTTACTGGTTTTTTCAAGTTCTACTTTATTCGCAGCCTGTAATTGCAAGTTCTCCTGAATCACTGGCAATGGCTGGAATGTTTCGTAATGGTTGGAAGATATCACAGAAGCATCGCTGATGTGTGTTGGATGCTCTAAAACCCAATCCGCAGTCTTCTTCTTTTCGAAGCGACAAGTATTGCAGATGAACGATTCAACTTCCCCATAAACGTCCTTGCGAGCCGTAATACGCAATACATCCTCTCCTTTGTACCATAAGGTCACCTTACCACTGCAGCTCGGGCAATCCCTGTGTGCATCAACGGGCTTAGTAAACCATACCCGGTTTCTAAAACGAAATGTTTTGTCTGTTAATGCACCTACAGGACATACGTCAATAACATTTCCAGAGAACTCATTATCAACTGCAGTTTGGATGTAGGTAGAAATTTCGGAGTGATCACCACGGTTTAAAATACCATGTACCCGTTTGTTTGTGATCTGATCCGCAGTAAACACACAACGATAGCACAGAATGCACCGGTTCATGTGTAACTGGATCTTATCGCCTATGTCTATGCGTTCAAAAGTACGACGCTCAAACTCATATCTTGTTTTTTGTAATCCGTGTTCATAACCTAAGTTTTGAAGATCACACTCCCCGGCCTGGTCGCAAACTGGACAATCCAGCGGGTGGTTGATCAACAACATTTCTACTACCCCGCTGCGTGCTTCCATAACCTCCGGAGACGTTATGTTTTGCACTTCCATACCATCCATAACGGTCGTACGGCAAGATGCAACCAACTTAGGCATTGGTCTTGGGTCCTTTTCAGAACCCTTGCTTACCTTAACTATACAGGTCCGGCATTTACCGCCACTACCTTGCAGTTTAGAATAATAGCACATTGCAGGCGGAACAATATCACCTCCAATTTGTCTGGCAGCATTTAGTATAGATGTTCCGGGTTCAACTTCAACAGTTATCCCGTCTATGGTTACCTTAACTTTATCACTCATTGTTGATGATATCCTTTAACGTTATTATATCGTAACTTCCGCTTTAGCAATTGGAACTGCATAACTTGCTATTCCGTAGTTCATTTGGAGACTTTTAACCGGCTCTTTTACGTGCCATTCAAATTCGTCTCTAAAATGTCTAATCGCACTTGCCACGGGCCATGCTGCTGCATCCCCAAGCGGACAAATTGTATTTCCTTCTATTTTCTTAGAAACATCAACCAACAGGTCGATATCGCTTAACTTTCCCTGTCCATGTTCAAGTCTATGAAGCACTTTTTCCATCCAGCCTGTTCCTTCACGGCATGGAGAACATTGGCCGCAACTCTCGTGAGCGTAAAAGCGGGCAAAGTTCCAGGTGTTCCGTACAATACACTGATCTTCATCGAAGGCGATAAATCCTCCGGAACCCATCATGGTACCTGTTGCAAATCCACCTTCAGAGAGGGATTCATAACTCATTAACCGCGGTTCACCATTGGCATACTTTAATGTCAGGTTTGCTGGCAAAATTGGTACGGAAGAACCTCCCGCAACTGTTGCCTTAAGCCTTTTGCCATTGGCGATGCCTCCGCAATATTCATCAGAATAAAGAAACTCCTCAACCGAAAGTCCAAGTTCAATTTCATAAACACCAGGCTTAACCAGGTTTCCAGAAGCCGAGATCAGCTTGGTACCTGTACTCCTGCCGATACCAATCTTTGAATACTCTTCTCCACCGTCATTTATGATCGGAACAGTAGCGGCAATGGATTCAACATTGTTAACTACCGTTGGCCTGCCATATAATCCTGCAATCGCCGGAAAAGGTGGTTTTATGCGTGGATTACCACGCTTACCCTCTAATGATTCCAGCAGCGCAGTTTCTTCACCGCAGATATATGCACCACCACCTGGTTGTACATACAGCTCCAGATCGTACCCACTGCCTAAAATATTTTTACCTAAGAAACCTGCATTCTTCGCTTCTGCTATTGCACGCTCAAGAATCCTGATTTGTGGCATCATTTCACCACGAACATAGATATACGAGGTTTTTGCACCCAGCGCGAAACTGGAAACGATCATCCCTTCAATTAACGCATGAGGAATATGAGTCATCAAATACCTGTCTTTGAAAGTGCCCGGTTCCGATTCGTCAGCGTTGCATACCAAATAGCGAGGAACACCTTCCGGCTTTGCCAAAAAGCTCCACTTCATTCCCGTAGGAAAACCTGCACCACCACGACCGCGTAATCCAGATAGCTTAACTTCCTCCACAACTTCATCGGGAGTCATTTTCAAAGCCTTCTCCACAGCACGGTACCCACCTTTTTGGCGGTAGACATCATAAGTATTGATGCCAGGTACGTTTATATGTTCTAATAATAGTTTACGACCCATTATTTATTTCGTAAGTCTTGGATTAATTGATCAACCTTTTGCTCATCAAGATTTTCATAAAAGGTGTATTCAGGACCAATCTGCAAAACAGGACCAAATCCGCAGGCAGCAAGGCACTCCACACCTCTCCAGCTAAACAAGCCATCTGGGGTAACTTCCTTCTCTTTAACGCCTAAGGTATTTTCAATATGTTTCAGAATCTTTTCTGCACCTACCAGGCAACAAGGCCCGGTACGACATACTTCCAATACATATTTGCCCTGAGGTCTTAGAAAATACATGCTGTAAAAGGAAGCAACTTCATAAACCTCGATACTCTCCAAGCCTAGATACACAGCAACTTTGTCCATTGCCGGTACACTTAGCCACCCTTGCTCAGCTTGTACTTCATGCAGGATTGGAAGCAAGGCAGACTTCTGCTTTCCTTCCGGATATCTGCCTACTATTTCATTGAACTTCTCTATTAAAGATAATGAAAATGCAACAGGTTCTTGTTCTTCTACTTTAAGCATCTAATTCTCCAGCAATTATATTCATGCTACTCATGTTGATAATGGCATCTGACAACAGCATACCTTTACTCATTGGTGCATACATTTGATAATTTATAAAACTTGGTCTTCTGAAATGCAGGCGATATGGTGTCCGGCCTCCATCGTTGATCAGGTAAAAGCCCAACTCACCGTTTCCACCTTCAACAGCATGATAAACCTCTGCTTTAGGTGCATCGATTTCACCCATTACAATCTTAAAATGGTAGATCAAAGCCTCCATATTGTTATAAACCTGTTCTTTTGGTGGAAGATAGAAATCCGGAACATCGGCATGGAAGATATGAGGAGGTTCATTCTTTAACTTCTCCATAGCTTGCTCGATCAATCGAACACTCTGCCACATTTCTTCGTTACGAACCAGATAACGGTCGTAAATATCTCCACTTGTGCCTACAGGTACATCAAAATCGAAATCCTGATAAGAAGAATAAGGATCACTAACGCGAACGTCGTAATCAACACCCGTCGCCCTTAAAAGCGGGCCGCTCCAGCTATAATCCAACGCAGTTTCCGCTGTAACACAAGCAACACCAGCAGTTCGGTCTATAAATATCCTATTTCGGTTAAGCAGGCTCTCAAATTCCCTTAATGCCACAGGAAACTCTTTCAAGAACTTATTTATTTTCGCAAAGGCGATTTCGTTGAAATCTCTCTCAAAACCACCAATACGACCAATGTTTGTTGTTAAACGCGCGCCGCACACCTCTTCGTAGATTTCATAAATATGTTCCCTGAACTGGAACAAATACAAGAAAGTTGTTGTGGCACCCGTATCCTGAGCAATAATCGTATTACAAATAATGTGATCAGAGATTCGTGCCAGTTCCATAACAATCACCCGCAGGTAATCAACACGCTTTGGCATTTGTATATTCAACAGTTTTTCTACCGTCATGTGCCAACCCATATTGTTGATTGGCGATGAGCAGTAGTTCAACCGGTCAGTAAGTGGCGTAATTTGATAAAATGGTCTATGCTCAGCGATCTTTTCGAAAGCACGATGGATATACCCGATGGTAGAAACTCCACTTACGATGCGCTCGCCGTCCATTTGAAGAACATTCTGAAATACACCGTGCGTAGCAGGATGGGTGGGTCCTAAATTTAGGGTCACCAATTCCTCCTGAGGATCATTGTCTGTGTATACTGGTATATTGTTGTTCATTATCTTATCTACCAAAGTATTCATCTTTTTTATCAACTCTGTTTGGATCTTCCAAAGGATATTGCTTTAACATCGGATGCACATTAAGTTCGTCCATGTTTAAGATCCTTCTAAGATCCGGATGCCCTTCGAATTTCACCCCGAATAGATCGTAAGTTTCACGCTCCATCCAGTTTGCACCGTTCCATAGTACCGTTGCTGTCGGTATATCGGGGTGATTCTCATGCAGAAATACCTTAACACGAATGCGGATTTTTCCGACCATATTGTAAAGGTGATAAACAACCGCTATGGCCGCTTTCTCTGGGTAGTGGACTGCTGTTAAATCAGTGAGGTAATTAAAGGCTGCATTCGCGTCTTCCTTAAGAAAGCGTAAAACATCAATGATAACGTCCTTAGTAGTCTCAAAAGTCAGCAGGCCATAAGGCTCATTAACACCCTTAATTTTTTCCCCGAAGCGCTCACTAAGTAGCGTTACTAAGTCATGATTTGTCTCTTCAACCATTATAATATTCCGTATGAAGCCAACATATCTTTGTATTCAGGAGAGTGTCTTCTTCTTCCAGACTCGTTTCTTACAAGTTCCTGAATCTTTCCAAAGCCATCTAAAATGGCCTCAGGCCGCGGTGGACAGCCAGGTACGTATACATCAACAGGAATAATCTCGTCTATACCCTGAAGAACAGAGTAGGTATCGAAAATACCACCACTTGATGCACAGGCACCAACAGCCATAACCCAACGAGGTTCAGCCATTTGTAAGTATACTTGCTTCAATACCGGGCTCATCTTCTTTGCAATTGTGCCCATAACCATAAGCAAGTCAGCCTGCCGTGGAGAAAAACTCAATCGCTCAGAACCGAAACGTCCAAAATCGTAATGAGAACCCATGGTGGCCATGAATTCAATTCCACAACATGACGTTGCAAATGGCAATGGCCATAACGAATGTGAACGGGCCAATCCAATCACTTTATCAAAAGAGGTGGCAAAAAAGCCAGACCCTTCAATGCCCGCTGGGGCGTCTACTATCTTGATATCACTCATGAGAAACTACAAAAAGCTCATTCCTATAAAGAATGAATCCCAAATTTACAATATTTTAAAGCAATCAAATGTTACAGAATTCATTTAGAACCAATCTAAATTAAGCAATTAATAAGATAAGTACTTAAGGTGCACCGTTCTAAGTCTTAATTCAGCCATCGCCAATCTACAAAAAGACCAAGTGTAGCGTGTAGGTAGCTTCTTCAATTGAACAAGGCCCTCGGGTTAATAACTATCCTAAGTTACAAGGCGATTTCGCGTTTGTAACAGACAACACATCGTCTATATAAAAGCATCTTAAAACCTTACTAAAGTTAGTCCCAGTCGAGGGCTTTCTTTTTTAACACATAGATGAAACCCAATAACAAGGTACCCATAAAGATAAACATCTCAATGATACCCGTCCAGCCCAATTCACGGAAGTTAACTGCCCAGGGATACATAAATATAACCTCTACGTCAAAAAGCACAAAGAGAATGGCTACGAGAAAGTATTTTATTGAAAATTGCTGACGAGCATTACCAACGGACTTTATACCTGCCTCGAAAGTGGATAGTTTATCCGAAGTTTTCCGGCTTGGTCCCAAGTAGTGGGTTGCAACTAATGTAACTACAACAAAACCAAGGGCAACAATCA
>JAQBOT010000109.1 GCA_028287885.1 Pedobacter sp. | reverse complement strand
GACCGAACCGCCAGCTGCCTACAATGGATTCCAGCTGAAATGCAAAGAAGAAAAAGGTAAACATGTTAAAGAAAAGGTGTGGCCATCCGCCGTGGATCAGCCCGCTGGTAATTAAAGTGTAGACCTTTGTTTTTCGGTAAACACTATAGGGATGCAGCATGAACTTTCCGTAAAGAACATGATCATTAAAGGCATATATACTCGTTACCAGTGTAAAAACGAAAATTATTGAGGCAACGGGGGTTTCATTTAGATACTCCATTTTATTTTAAGTTTATTTTATGCTCGTCCAGCAATCTACCGATTGGATAGCGCATATGGGTTTTCTCATAGTAGTCGGAATGTTTATACACGTACTCCAACTGAGCAGTTCCATTCTTCGCAAAAGCGGGATCTTTCGCCTTTTCTGCATCTAACCCGGCTTTTAGCTCTTGATGATCCTTAATCAATTGTGCTGCTGTATCTTCAAATACATAGTCCGAGTAGTGTTCCTTTTGTCCAAGTATAGAATCAAAGAAGTTCCAATTGAAAAAGGAATCCGTGGCTTGAGGCTCCAGCGTTTCGACAATGTACCGGTTAGAAGGTTGGTTGACGTAGACGATATAATCGCCTGCGTAATAGTGGACATCCTGCCTCACTGGGTTAACATGAACTGCAGAATGGAGATAGTGGCCTTCAAAGGGCTGCGGAACCGTTTTGTAATCTTTTATGTAGTACATTTCAAGCTGAAGCTTTGTATCTGAGCTGAGCTGTTTTACGCTTACACCGTTCAACTTTAAAAGGTCAATTACCCGGCTCCAGGCCTGAGGTATAATATAAGCGATTGGCTTGTTTACCGAAATAACAGGAACAAACGTGTTCCACTCCTTGATGTGCTTGGTATAAGGCTGGCTGCGGTCGTAATACAAACGGTCGTAACCACTAACTCCACTGGGCTTCTGTTTAGCGGTATACCCTTTAAAGGGAATACTGTCTACGCTGCGGTCATCTAGTTTCCAGTCCAGTGGAAACACGATTTGCTTTGCAACCGCAACGTCGGCCTGCCTTTTATTATCGCGGATTTGCTTTACGTCGCGCTCGATGACATCGATATACGTTTCCAGCAGTTTATATGTGGCATCTACACGTTTATCATAGGCCTTAAGCATGTGCGTTTCAGGCATAAAGGCAATCGTGTTGTGCAAGGCCGCGTAACCAGTAGAAAACCTTGGCGGCTCGAGAAATCCGGTGATACCAGCATCAGGTGTTTCTTCTACAGAATTGATATAAGAGATCAGTTCATATCCCTTTGCTTCCATCTTCTGGTACAGCGAAGGAAGCATTGTTTTAGTCAAGTAACCGGCCAGTAAAGGATTAAGCTTATCTTTTTGCGTTGGAATAAGCGTCATGGTGTACTGATAGTCTGCCCCGTTGCTTGTATGCGTGTCAACGAAGATGTCTGGTTGCCACAAGTTAAAGATCTGCTGAAAGCTTTCAGAGTTTTTGGAGTCCGTCTTAATGAAGTCTCTGTTCAGATCCAGGTTTTTGCTGTTGCCACGAAAGCCGTAGGCAAGTGGTCCATTTTGGTTTGCCCGCGAAGTGTTGCCGCGGTTGAAGCTGCCATCGATATTGTACAGGGGGATGATGCAAATCACCACATCTTCAGGAAGCCTATTGTTTTTAAGCAAGTCACGTGCAAGCATCATACTGGCATCTATTCCTTCGGGTTCTCCTGGATGGATACCATTGTTAATCAGGAATATACTTTTGTTTTGATCCGCCAGTTTTTGGCGATCAAACACCTTGTTCTTCGATAGGACCAGGAGCTGAAGTGGCTCTCCATGATCTGTAGGTCCATAAGTAATTAGCTTTGCCTGTGGATAATGCACAGCGAGGTCTTTGTAATAGCTTATTACTTCAGGATATGTTGCAGTAGCTTGCTTGTTGCTTTTTTCAAATCGTGTTTGTTGCGCAGATGTTTGCATGGTTATGAAGATAAACAGCGGTAACACACAGCGCGTAAAAGATTTTGAGATGTGCATGTATAATTTATGATAGCCGACTCGTACTATTTATGGTACCCGACGAACCCAAAATTATACTTTATTCCAATACTTGGGTAAATATAAATATCCGCATACTGGTTGTGGGTATAAACTGGTGAATCGTCGTAGCCATCCATCCCTTCTCCGAAGGACAAATTACCTTGAAAGTTCAGGTTAATTAAGAATCTATCATATCCTCTGAAATCTTTTATCGCATAGTCAATTCCAACATTAAGAGGGATTAAAGCGTCTATGCTTTGATCACGGCCCTGATCATAGGTGGGTCTCTTTCCGTTGGTAAGTGGATGGTAGGTTTCAGAAACGCGGTTCCGCATGAGTCCGATCCCAGCACCAAAATAAATCCCATTAATCACATCAAGAAAAGGAGTACTTCTAAAGCCTTTGTCAAAGAATGCGCCCAGATGTGCTTTTGCGTTTAACGAGCCAGTAGCATAATGATTGTTGAAATAACGAAGATATGGGCCGTTCTTGTCGCCCCCAATCAGGTGTCCGATTTGAGCTTCCACGCCAAGACTAACAAAAGGAATCAAGTAGTAATCTGCAGTACCATATACCGCCATGGAATTGCGGCTTTCATTTAAATCTCCGAAAACTCTGGTGATTCCTGCGCCGGCACCAAGGGAGAATTTATAGAAGTTTTCTTGTGAAAAGGCTTGTAAGCTTATGGAGACGCAGAGGATTAAAATATATATTTTTTTCAAGAGATCAAATGTTAGTTTTGTTTGGCAGGGTTAACCGATAATAATAGTTCTAAAAAGCATGTCAATATATCAAAATAGCAGAGAATCGCTAGTCAAAAGATTTAGCAGATACGTTCAGATTGACACGCAATCTGATCCAAAGTCATCTTCAAGCCCTTCTACAGAAAAACAGAAAAATCTTGGAAATGTTCTGGTAGCAGAGTTACTTTCTCTCGGTATCTCTGATGCACATCTCGACGAGTATGGTTATGTATATGCTACAATCCCTGCGAATTCAACAAAAAATGTTCCGGTTATTTGTTTCTGTTCTCACATGGATACCTCTCCGGATTGTAGCGGACTGAACGTAAAGCCCATCATTCACAGAAACTATCAAGGGCAGGATTTGGTATTGCCTGATGATGAAAGTGTTATACTTAGGATGTCTGAACATCCTGATCTTAAAAACCAGATCGGTAACGACATCATTACCGCTAGTGGCAATACATTGCTTGGTGCAGACAACAAAGCGGGGCTAGCGGAAATTATGGAAGCTGCGGCCTTCATTGTAGCCAATCCGAACATCCTCCATGGTGAAATTAAAATACTTTTTACTCCCGACGA
>JAQBOT010000077.1 GCA_028287885.1 Pedobacter sp. | reverse complement strand
TATCCCCATTCTTTGTGTAGAATGTCAGGTCATCATTTAAGTTGACGTCCGCTTTCAATGCAGTCCTAGTCCACCATTTACTTTGCTTCACAATGTCGCCACGCTGGTTGATAAAACCAGATATCCCCGTGTTTGCGGAGCGTACAACCCAGCGTCTGTTTTCTATTGCGCGCAATTTCGCGTATAGCAAATGCTGGTCTTTACCTGAAGTATTGCCCCACCAGGCATCATTCGTAATAATGGCAATAAACTGTGCGCCCTGCTTAACAGATCGGCGTACCCAATCGCCCCATATGGATTCATAGCAAATCACCGGATCTACACCTACACCACTTTGAGAATAGAAGACAGAAGGTGCATCTTGCCATCCGAAGCCACCAACACTACCACCGAGCTCAGAGAACACAGGAGCCAGAAAGGAGAAGAACCCAGGAAATGGCATTTTTTCTACGCCAGGAACAAGTTTTGATTTATGGTAAAACTGCACGTTAGAAGAGTTTTCTACCTGCATTGCTGCATTGAAAGTATCCTTATACATACCGCTATTTGGGTCCAGTTGCGCGGTTGGTGTTTTTTGTTCATTGTAATTCCGGGTAGATTCTATCCCGGTTAATAAAGATCCATTTTTATACTTGGAGATAAACTGCTGTAAACTCGCAAAATCCTGAGTGCTGCGTATCTTTTCCTCATCACTATAATTTGGAATTGCAGTTTCAGGCCACATAAAGTATTCTGTATTTACCTGCCCAATGGAGTCTGATAAATGCGTTAAAATATGTAGTTGTTCAGTCGCGGAGATGGCTCCAAATTTTTGGTATGGATCAATATTCGGTTGTACAGTAACAACGTTAATGGGTGTGCTTCTTTCCACAAGCCCGAAATATTTACTCAGTGAAGCGACAGCGGGAACAATAACAACTGCAAGCCATATTAGCGCAGGTCTTATAGCTGGGTAACCTTTGTGCGTTCTGTAGGCCAGATAGGCTTCAAAAGCAAGGATATTGCTTAAGAGGATCCACAATGACCCCCCATAAACTCCGGTATAATCGTACCACTGTGCCAGCTGGTGCATTCCAGCGAAGCCATTCCCAAGCGTCATCCATGGGAAAGCAAGATCCCAGGTTTGATGCAGGTATTCCATGCCGATATAGAACGCGATTAAGCCCAGGTAAGACACTTTCTTCGAGACATGTAAGCTTAGGTTGTAATACAGCCAAACGGCTGCTGTCATCAGCAGTGCGCCGAGGCCGAATGGGATTAGACTTACAAAAAACGCCACGATAGCATTATTGTATGCACTGATTGCATTGTATACCCAGTAGATGCTCGCTGTGTTCCAGACCAAAAATGTAATAAAGGCTGTGTTAAAGATGCGTTTACCTTTTCTGCCTTCAGCATCATTTCTAATGGAATGTATTGCGATTAAAAGAGGCAAAAAGCCAATGAGCAATAAGGGTGCTGTAAAAGGAATCGGCGGCCAAGCAAGCCATAAAAGAAAGGCGCTCAATACCGCCAAAAGCTTCGTTTGTTTGTGTGTCATTCAATTAAAAGGTGTCCAGAATAGTCGCTTTTTTAGCTTCATATTCTTCCTGAGTAATAAGCTGCTTGTCGTACAACGATTTCAGCCTACGAAGTTTAAGTGTGGTTTCATCCTCCGGCTCTTCTACCTGCAAAGGTATTGCTGGTTGCTGCATTGGGCTTGGCGTGGCAAGACTTTCAATTGGTTCAACAATTTCAGCCTCCTGAATCTCTATAGCGTTGTGAAAAGCAGGCTCTGTAGCTGCCGACTTTCGTTCGTCAGATAACTGTTGCTCTTGTAATTCCTTGAAGTTCTCCAGCTGTTCGTAAGCGGCCTGATATAACTTGCGTGCCTGCGCTTTTGGAATATATTCTGTTACAATGTTCTCGCCATGAAGTGGAACACAGATGAATTTAGAGCCGAATAATTCTTCTTTAAAGGAGACCTCCTTAATGCTTTTCCAGGAGAGATCTTTGAAGTTCATGGTCATACCAAAGTTTGCAGGCTGACAATAGAAAAGTCTTTTATTGCTTACCGCTATACAATCTGGAAGTAAGTTTACGGCAGGTCTTTTTTGAACGGCAAGATAGATGAGTTCTTCATTGCTGCTTAGCATGTCAGTCAACTTTCCAAGCACTTTTTCAACTGCTCTTGGGTCTTGTTCCTCGTATAAAAATTTATCTGGTATGATCATAAAGTCTTGGCTATAATGGGCTGCTATTTGTATCCTTCTTCCTGAGATTTGGATTTCTTTTGCTCCGTTTTACCGGCAACACAAATTACGAATTCTCCTTTCAGAATATTGTTTGTGAAGTGTGATTTTATCTCCGTTATTGTACCTCTAACGGTCTCTTCGTACATCTTTGTGAGTTCGCGGCTAACGGAAGCCTGACGATCGGCGCCAAAGAACTCCTCGAATTCTTCCAAGGTTTTCAGCAAGCGATGTGGACTTTCATAAAGCACAATGGTGCGATCCTCCTCTGCAAGGCGCTTCAGTCGGGTTTGTCGTCCTTTTTTAACTGGTAAAAAGCCCTCAAAAACGAAGGCATCCGTTGGCAAACCAGAATTAACCAGGGCCGGAACGAAAGCCGTTGCACCCGGCAGGCATTCAACTTCTAACTCATTCTTTAGTACTTCCCGTACCAGGAAAAAGCCAGGGTCGGAAATTGCGGGCGTGCCGGCATCAGATATCAAGGCTACATTTTGCCCCTGTTTCAGAAATTTAATGATCTCTGAAGTAGCCTTATGTTCGTTATGTTGGTGGTGCGAATATGCCTTCTTGTCTATTCCAAAATGCTTAAGAAGCGGTGCGCTGGTACGTGTGTCTTCTGCAAGTATCACGTCTGCTTCCTTTAAAATGCGGATGGCTCTGAAGGTCATGTCCTCCAGGTTGCCTATCGGCGTAGGCACCAGAAATAGCTTACCGAACGTATTATTCTCCAAACTCTTGTTATCTTTGCTGAAAAAATTTAATAATGCTGCAAGTTAACTATATCCGCGAAAATAGAGAGAAAGTTTTAGAACGCTTAAGTGTACGTAATTTCAAACAGACAGAAATCGTTGACGAAATCATCAAGTTGGACGAAGAACGTAAACAGACTCAAACTTCCTTAGACAATTTATCGGCTATAGCCAATTCAAGTGCCAGACAGATCGGCGAATTGATGCGGACGGGCAATAAAGCAGAGGCTGATAAGCTTAAAGCCGATAAATTGTCTAAGGAAGTTTGAGTCTGTTTACGTTCTTCGTCCAACTTGATGATTTCGTCAACGATTTCTGTCTGTTTGAAATTACGTACACTTAAG
>JAQBOT010000076.1 GCA_028287885.1 Pedobacter sp. | reverse complement strand
TCAAACGTAATGTGTAATCACCTGGATCAATGTTGGTATAAGTGGCCCTGCGGATGTTTTCTTGCGGCTCCTGCCAATGCGTATCAAAGCCATCCAGCTTGTACCTATACTTGATCTTTCGAGGATTGAAGAAGTTCAAGGCGGCAAACTCAAAGGTCAACCCGTTCTCATTGTATCTTAAATCAAGCTCTTTAGTGAATTCAATGGATCTTTTTAGCAGTACCCTGCCATTCACTGGCGTCTGAATACCAACACTCTTGTTGGCAATCTGAAGGTCTGAAATAACAATTTCAGGTTTAGTGTTATCATTACGGATGTTTGCTGGATTGAAAAGATTAAATCCATTTGGCCCTCCAAAGATCAGTTCCCCTGCCCTGGTCTTATATCCGGCATTTGCATTGAAAGCACTACCCTGCAAGCCATCATGTTCATCGTACTTACGAAATGAATACGATAGACCTGCCGGTTTAATCTGCCTAACCAGCACCTTAAACAATCCGTTTGCCGTACTTACCCAAAGGTTCCGGCTATTGTCTTCAACAATCTTCAATGTCGCTTGCTCGGTTAGGCCTTGCTTCTTACCGAAGTTGATGAACTTGCCGGTTTTCGAATCCAATCTGCTCAAGCCTTCACGTGTAGCAAACCAGATGAAGCCGTAGCTGTCCTGCATAACATCATACACGGTATTGTTGATTAGGGAGTTTGGATTACCGGCCTTGTTGGCATAATGCAGGAAACGTCCATTTGCACGGAGTTCATCCACCCCATCTGACGTTCCGATCCAGACATTTCCTTGCCCATCCTCCAATAAGCAGGAAATGGAGTTGGATCCGACGCTATTTGCTTGCCCAGCCAGTTTATGGGTAAATGTGCCTGTCTTTCGGTCAAGGATGTTCAATCCGCCAGACAAGGTGCCTACAAAAAAGCGACCTTTATGGTCCTCAAGGATATCCCAGACCCGGTCGTCTGAAAGACTGCTTGCCAGCCCCGGAATATGCTTGTAGTGTTTAAAGGTTTTACCGTCGAAACTATCCAGGCCACCGAAATAAGTGCCGATCCAAAGCACTTTCTGCTTATCAATATAAAGGCTTACAATAATGTCGTTACTAAGACTGTTCGGGTTTGATGCCTGATGGGCATACTTTTTAAATGCTCCCGTCTTGCGGTTAAAATAGAAAAAGCCACCCCCATTGGTTCCGATCCAGAGGTTTCCTGATTCATCTTCAACAAAACGGTTCACATCATCATAAGTAAGGCCACTCGGGTTAGACAACTGGTGCCGGTATAGCGGGAATTTAAGAATCTGAGGATGATAAAAACTAAGCCCCTTTTTGAAGGTGCCAATCCATATAATTCCTGACGCGTCTTTGTACAAGCTTGTAATGCTGTTCTGGCTAATACTTTTCTGATCGTCTTCGCGATTTACAAGATAACGGATCTTGAAATCACGTTTATCAAGCAGGTTTACGCCCCCGTGATCCGTACCGATCCAGATTAGCCCGTTGGTATCCTGCAGTATGCCATTGATTAGGTTATTGTTTAAGCCACCAGGTCCTTTATCTATATACCTACTATTGCCAGTAGATGGGTCATAGTAGTCAACACCATGCTGGTTGTTCATCGTATAAACCCAAATCCCTGAACTTCGGTCAACAAATATTTTGAAATCCTGAAATGCAGAGGGTGCAGTTTCCAGGAGCGCAGTGATCCGGCGAAGCACTTTCCCTGATTTGCGGTCGAGCAATTCAATGGACTTATTCCGATGGATCACCCAAATGTTTCCGTCTGGACCCTGCTGTATTGCGGATACCGCTGTTTGGCTCAAGCCTGTACTCAGGCCACCACACTTGTACTGTACTGCTTTTGAAGTGCTAATATCGTATTTGAAGATTCCTTGATCTACGGCGTTAAACCAGAAGTTTCCATCCTGGTCGCGTAGAATATCCCTGACCACAGTAGCTTTAACTCCAAGGCTCCTTAAATAGCCATTGGCATCCCTATTGAATCGCTGACTGACATTATCGTAAACATTAGCGCCGCTACGTGTTTCCAGGTAAAGCTTGTGTTCAGGCAGTTCGTAAATATTCGTAATAAAGTCGTCTACGATAGTGCTCGTATCAGATACTTCATGTTTAAAGATCTTAAACTCATAGCCATCAAAGCGGTTCAGACCAGAGAGCGTACCAAACCAAAGAAAGCCTTTGGAGTCTTTTAAGATAGAATTGACTTGGTTGTGGGATAGCCCGTTTGAGAGATCAATTCTGGAGAATTGTATCTGATCCTGCTGTGCAAAAGCATACGGAGATATTAAAACAAATATCAATATAACAATATATCTATGCAGGGACATTTTAGCAGGCATTAACCTCTGAATGTGTTTATTCAGCTGAGCGAAATTACAACATTTCGATGTAATTCATCCAAGCCTAAACTAAACTACTTCAGTACTGCAATCTGCGTACATATATTGTTATACTGATTTCTTGTTATAGTGCTAATGTTCTTCTGCCACGTATATCGTCAGAAGCACTCGCAACCATAACGGTGTAATTACCAGCTTCATGAATCAAACATTTACTAGAGTCACTATAATATTTGAACGCATCTGCATCCAATACAAGGGATACCACCTTAGACTCACCCGGCTGTAGAAATACTTTCTGAAACGATTTCAGTTCCTTTTCCGGGCGCTGAACACTTGGCTTATTTTGGTTAACGTAAACCTGTACAACCTCTGCACCAGCTACTGAACCATTGTTTCTTAACGTTACTTTCAGGTTGACCTGGTTACCTGCCTTTTGCACACTTAGATTTGAATAACCGAAAGTAGTGTAAGATAAGCCATGGCCAAATGCAAATTCTGGTTGTACCTTGTAGGTGTCAAAATAGCGGTATCCAACAAAGATTCCTTCATTGTAATGCACCTCACCGTTCTTACCCAAGAACTCACCCAACTTGTGCGCAGGAGAGTCCTCCAGTTTTTTAGGGAAAGTCATTGGTAGCTTTCCAGATGGATTCACCTTACCGTAAATTACTTCGGCAAGCGCGTTTCCACCTTCCATACCTGGGTACCAGCCTTCAACTATTGCATTGGCATTGTCAATCCACTCAGACATATCAACCGGACCGCCACCCATCAACACAACAATGGTCTTTGGATTTGCTTTAAGTACCGCTTTGATCAACTCATCCTGGCCAAATGGCATGTTCATATTGGGCTTATCCACGGCTTCAGCATCGTAGGCATTGTCGTTCCACTTGCTATAATCATAACCATGCGTCCAGCCACAGAATATTATCGCAGCATCTGCAGATGAAGCCGCAGCAACTGCCTGCTTAATCAATTGATCGTCAGCTTTCTGATCTCTGGCGATAATATATCCTTGTGAATAAGAAACAGCCGTTCCACTGCCCAATAGATTTTTCAATCCTTGTAAAGGTGTAATCTCGTACTTGGCTTTTACTTGGGAGCTTCCTCCGCCCATCGCATTTTCACGAATGGCATTCTGTCCAATTACAGCGATCGACTTGATTGCAGATTGTTTCAGCGGAAGTAGATTCCCCTTATTCTTCAACAGTACAATCCCTTCTTCTGCAACCTTTAAAGCAGTTTGCTGATGTTCTTTGGTATTGTAGCTCCCAGCGACACGTTTGCCGTCGATCATGTTGGTTTTGTACATCACCCGCAAAATGCGTCTAACTTTATCATCTATCACAGCAACCTTCACTTTGCCACTTTTCAGCATTGCAAGTGCTGGATCTGCCATATAGAAACGATCATACAAATTTCCAATCTTCTCACCCTTCGCAGCGGCAGTTTGTGAAGTGGAGCTATACATTAACATCAGGTCAGTTCCCATTTCAAGATCTGTACCGTACAACAAGGCATCCTTCGTATTGTGAACAGAACCCCAGTCGCTCATTACCAGGCCTTTGAAGCCCCACTCTCCTTTAAGGATATCGTTCATCAGGTACTTGTTGTGCGTTGCATACTGACCTCTAAATTTATTGTAAGAGCCCATCAGTGCATTTACATGTCCCTTGGTAACTGCAGCTTTGAAGCCCGGCAGGTAGATCTCCCTTAAGGCCCGCTCAGACATTTGCACGCTCACAGTATTTCGGTCTGTTTCTTCGTTATTTGCGACATAATGCTTTACACAAGCAGACACACCCTGATCCTGAACGCCTTGAATGTAGCCTACAGCCATCATCGAGATAAGAAAAGGATCTTCACTCAGGTATTCAAAGTTTCTTCCGTTCAGTGGACTGCGGATAATGTTTATGCCAGGGCCCAGAATAATATCTTTGCCACGGTAATTGGCTTCGCTTCCAAGAACACTCCCGAAGGCATATCCCAGTTTTGGGTTCCAGGTTGATGCCAACGTATTTCCTGTAGGCAGGTAAGTACCTGAATCGTCAGCACCTTCATCCAATACCCAGTCGCGCCCAAACTCAGGGCGGACGCCATGTGGTCCATCAGAGGATGTAATCTCCGGAATTCCCAGGCGTTTAACACCGCCTGAAGTAAAAGAAGAACTCGCGTGGATCATGGCGACTTTCTCTTTCAAAGTTAGCTTCTTAATCAGCTGTGTGATCTTCGCTTCCGTGG
>JAQBOT010000488.1 GCA_028287885.1 Pedobacter sp. | reverse complement strand
TTCTCTTCATTTTGAAAAATGAGCTCCTTATTTGCTATGATTAATTCTGCCGCGCGATTTTCTTTCTCCTGGTTCTGAAAGGCCAACTCTTTATTGGCTATAACCAGTTCTGCTGCACGGTGTTCTTTTTCTTCATTTTGAAAGATTACTTCCTCATTAGCAATAACTAATTCTGCCGCTCTGTTTTCTTTCTCTTGGTTTTGAAAGGCGAGTTCTTTATTGGCAATAACCAGTTCTGCTGCACGATGTTGTTTCTCCTCATTTTGAAAGATTACCTCCTCATTGGCGATGACTAATTCTGCTGCACGGTTTTCTTTCTCCTGGCTCTGGAAGGCAAGTTCTTTATTGGCAATGACTAATTCTGCTGCACGGTCTTCTTTTTCCCGGTTCTGAAAGGCGAGTTTTTTATTAGCGATAACTAATTCTGCAGCACGGTTTTCCTTTTCTACAATTTGGAAGTCAAGCTCTTCATTAGATTGCTGTAATTCTTTACTTACAGCTTTAAGTTTTTCATTTTCCATTAGACTGTAACAAGTGTTCTCAAGTAAAGTACTTTTGAGGTTGACAATGATGGGCTAAAAGAAAATAAAAAGGAATTGTACCGTTTACACGATAGGTGTAGCATTTCTGATTTAGACATCATAGACGAAACGCTGTTTTAGCTTGGCCGCTTCTTTCCAAAGGTACTCTTTTAAAAAGGGAATCAGCAGGATATGGATTTTTATGCTAAACATCTGTGCTACAAGCAAGCAGAAAGGTGCGGACGCTAGGGGATTGTCCAAGTTAGGGTGTCCTACAGTTGATTTTGGATCTATGCAGGTAAATAAGGATTTTGGCGTATTTTTGCGGGTACATATTTATGCCAGATCAGGACAACTTCAGCACCGATTTAAACGCTTTCTCTACGCAGCTGCTAACAGGCAAAGAATGGCAGCTGCCGGTTAAAACCCTGGTGCCAGAAGGCAAAAGGAGGATCATTGTTTTTCGAAAGCATAAATACTATACTCATTTCTATGTGGAGCTCTACGAAGCTGAGGTAGGTGCAAACGAAAAACTGAAAAATCCCTTGATCCTGATTGATCCGCTTGAGTTTATCTGGAAGGTTGACACTCCAGAGGAACTGAAGTTCTACACCGCGGTATCCAGGTTTAGGAACAGTTATGATTCTGAACGTTCAGACTCCGATATAGAGGGGCTGAGGGCGCTTGTGAAAAACCCCTTGAAGCTTGAAGCGTATTTTCATGATACAGAAAAGTCGCCGAACATCACCATCCGGTCCATCGTCCCTTTCAAACTGCAGATGCTCAATATTGACCTGGCTCTTCAAGTTAACCTCAAACAGGCCACCTATGAGGTTACCGGCAAGCTGTACCTGAACGAAAAGGCTTACCCGCTCGACCTGCTAAACATTAAGTTTCACTACTTTTTATTTTATAATGGGGTGATGTATTTGATTGACAACCTGAACTACCTTAGGGTAATTGAGGTCTTCAAACAACACAACAACAAAATCAGCCTGCATACATCCGAGTATGAGAATTTTCAGCGTACCGTCCTCGCCAAATTAGAAAAGAACATAAGAATCAACTACGCATACTTAAAGCCGGCTACAGCAAAGCAGCGCATTGAAAACAACTTCGATGGGGTAAACGGTAAAATTATATACCTGTCTGACTCCGGTGATTACATTCTGATCACACCGGTTATCCGCTATGGAAATGTGGAGGTTCCAGTCTTGTCGCAGCAGCAAATCTATTCTGTTGATGCGAGAGGCAATCCTTTTACCGTACAGCGCGACGAACAAACGGAACTGAATTTGATTAGTCTTCTGGTGCGTCAACATTCGTTCTTTGAAGAGCAGATGCAACAGGAATGCTTTTACCTGCACAAAAAAAGGTTTTTGGATTCGGGATGGTTCCTGGACACCTTTGAACAATGGCATTTACAAGGCATCACAATTCTGGGTTTTAGTGAACTGAAAGACAATAAGCTAAATCCAAATAAGGCTAAGATCAAGATTGAGATTTTAAGCGGGCAAGATTGGTTTGATACAGATATAGACATCAAGTTTGGAAAACAGAATGTTAGTTTGAAATACCTGCACAAAGCAATCAGGAACAAAAGTAAATTCGTTCAGCTTGGGGATGGTACTTTGGGCATTTTGCCAGAAGAATGGATCCAGAAGTTTGAGGGCTATTTTAATGCTGGGGAAGTTGTAGAGGATGTGGTTCGCACGCCTAAAGTTAACTTCGCAGCAATCTCCGCACTGTATGAAGATGAGATGCTGTCCAAAGAATTAAAACTTGAGCTTGCTTCTTATCACGAAAAGATCAATGATTTTAGTGCCATCACCAGGGTTGAGGTTCCAGAAACGTTGAATGGTGTTTTAAGGGAGTACCAGAAGCAAGGATTGAACTGGCTTAACTTTTTGGACGAATTTGGATTCGGCGGCTGTCTGGCTGACGATATGGGCTTGGGTAAGACCATTCAGGTTATCACGTTTATTCTCCTGCAGAAGCAGCAAGGAAAACAGCCGGCAAACCTGATCGTGGTGCCAGCCACACTAATATTCAACTGGCAGGAAGAGATGAAGAAGTTCGGCCCTAGCCTGAACGTTCATACCATTTATGGTGCCGACCGCATTAAGACCGTTAAGATCTTTGATGAGTATGATGTAGTTTTAACCTCTTATGGAACACTGTTGAACGATATACGTTTCTTAAAAGAATACCGCTTCAATTACGTGTTCCTGGACGAGTCCCAGACTTTAAAGAACCCATCATCACAGCGTTACCAATCTGTAGCGCTGTTGAAGTCCAGAAGCAAGGTCATGCTCACCGGAACCCCGCTCGAGAACAATACGTTCGACCTGTATGGGCAGCTTTCTCTAGCTTGCCCGGGCTTGCTTGGCAACAAGCAGCATTTCAAGGATCAGTATGCCATGCCCATTGATAAATTTAAAGACACGCGTAAAGCACTGGAGCTTCAGAAGAAAGTCAGTCCATTCATCCTGCGAAGAACAAAACGGCAGGTGGCAACTGAACTTCCAGATAAAACCGAAATGGTCATTTATTGTGAAATGGGGGATGAGCAGCGAAAGGTTTATGATTCGTATAGGAACGAATACCGTAAGTATCTGATGAACCAGGAACAGGAGGATCTGGGTAGACAATCTATGCACATCCTGAAAGGCTTGACGATTTTGAGGCAAATCTGTGATTCACCGGCCTTGTTAAAGAATGATGTTTTTTATGGCAACGCCTCGGCAAAGATGGACGTATTAATGGAAGAGCTTGAAAGTAAAGCACCTCAACACAAGATTCTGATCTTTTCTCAGTTTGTTTCTATGCTTGAACTTATTCGGGCAGAGCTGCAACTTAGAGGCATTGCTTTTGAATACCTGACCGGGCAGACAAAGGACCGGGCTGCTGCGGTACATGGATTTACGGTGAAGGAGAACGTGCGTGTATTTTTGATAAGCTTGAAAGCAGGCGGGATCGGCCTAAACTTAACCGAGGCCGACTACGTATATCTGGTAGATCCATGGTGGAATCCTGCAGTAGAGAACCAGGCGATAGATCGGGCCTACCGGATTGGCCAAAAGAAGAATGTGGTGGCTGTAAGATTGATTTGTCCGGATACCATAGAAGAAAAGATCTTAAATCTGCAGGAATCCAAGCGGACTTTAGTTGAGGATCTGATTAAAACAGATGGAAATCTGTTGAAGTCTCTGTCTAGAACAGATTTAATTGAATTGTTTAGTTAAGTCAAATAATAGCTTAAATTTGTACATGTTTAAACGCTCTGTCGCTCTGTTGCTGTGTTTGTTATTAAGCGCAAGTTCCATTTTTGCGCAACAAAGCGAGCTGCCGCTGCAGGATACGACGCTTGAAGCAAAGACGGTCTTTGTGCCGACGCGGGTCCGCGATTCAGCCTTTTTTGCCAGGCAGCGCATCGTGACCGATTCCCTCATAAGCCATACTTGGATATTGTCGGACTCAGTCTTGAATAAGAACATCATCATGGATAGCATTCTTAACGCTAACGTGTACAGCAGGCCTAAGAATGAACCTTGGTATGTGCTCCATGGGAAGAGAAAAGTAGAAAGTATTTATAGGATCGGTAAACCTGTTCCCAAAGGTGAACTTTGGGTGCTTGGCTTTATTTTAGTCATGCTAATCGTGTTCGCTATTCTTCGAATTTCTTTCAGTAAACAACTAACAACGATTATCCACGCCTTCTACAGCAACCGCGTTTTAAATAATTTGAATAAAGAAGACAACCTTTTTACTTCCTGGCCTTTTGTATTGTTGTTTATCCAGTTTGGTTTTATTATCGGTATGTTTTTGTACTTAATTGCCCAGTATTACCAAGTTTCTTATGGTGGGGGTGGCTTTCAGTTCTTTGTTACGATTTCCCTCTGCATTATCATACTGTATGTGCTGAAGATCCTGGTTCTACGTGTAATCGGGCACTTGTTTAATGTGCAAAAACCGGTGCACGAGTATGTGTCTATTCTTTACCTGAGCTACTTCAATTTATCCCTTTTGTTTATTCCGCTTGTCATTGCCTTCGCATTGTCGCCTTTGAAATATGGCCTCTACTTTATTGCGATTTCAACAGTGCTGGTCTTCATAACTTTCTTTTTTCAATTCATCCGGGCTGGGTATATTATTTTATCAAATAATCGGTTTTCAAAAGTATATTTATTTTTGTACTTTTGTGCCCTCGAAATCTGCCCTATATTAATACTAATCAAGGCAATCGGACTATAGCATAACAAAATTTAAGATGCAAGAAAACAAGTTAGAGCAGCTGCGTAAGGTTAAAAGTATTCTTATTACATTACCTAAACCAGAAACTGAGAAGTCCCCTTATTTCGATTTAGCTAAGAAGTACAATCTAAAGATTGACTTCAGGTCTTTTATTCACGTAGAAGGCATTCCGGCGAAAGAATTTCGAAAAGATAAAATCAGTCTTGCTGACTTTACGGCTGTTGTGTTTACCAGCAGAAATGCGGTGGATCATTTCTTTCGGATTTGCGAGGAGATGAGGTACGAAGTTCCAGCTGATCTTAAATATTTTTGTATCTCAGAATCGACGGCACTTTACCTTCAGAAATATATTCAATATCGCAAACGTAAGATCTTCTTTGGAAAGCAAACCGCTTCTGATCTTGCTGAGGTCTTAAAAAAGCATGCTGCTGAAAAGTTCCTTTACCCATGTTCGGATGTTGCGACAGAAACAACGATGAACTTCCTTCAAAAGAACGGATATGACGTCACACCTGCAGTGTTGTTTAAGACCGTAGTAAGTGACCTTTCCGATTTAGCCGAGGTATTCTACGATGTGATCGGATTTTTCAGCCCATCTAGTATACAATCTTTGTTTACAAATTTTCCCAATTTTTCACAAAACGAGACTCGCATCGCTGCTTTCGGTGTCAATACACACAAGGCTGTTACCGATGCTGGACTGACGGTAAACATCGCCGCACCTACCCCAGAAGCCCCTTCAATGATCATGGCGATCGAAAATTATATTAAAAAATCCAATAAGTAAACAATATTTCAGATACCTTGTTATTCTGCCGGGTTATTTCCGTGCCAAAAGTTATTTTTACGTGGGAATAATTGGTATTATCAATACTTATTGATAAAATTGTTATCTAATCGCTTGAGTTACTTATGAGAAAACTTTACTTTGGCTTTGTTATTTTATCATCAATACTTGCAAGTTGCAGCAAAGGCGGACAAGGTGAATTGGTTGGTGTTTATAATAAAAAATTCAAAAACAACCGGATTCCATTGGGGATGGTCTATGTTCCACCTGGGCGTACGCTCATCGGACAATCTGATGAAGACATAAACAATACGCAGAGCAGTGAAAGTCGCATGACGTCCTTCAGTGCATTTTACATGGACGAAACCGAAATTACAAATGCGGAATACCGTCAATTTGTAAACTGGGTGAGAGATTCTGTAGCTGTGACAACTTTGGGTCCTAGCGGCGCCGCAAATTTCTATTTACCTGCACCCGGTGGGAAAGGCGCAACTACAACCACATCAACACAGAGGAATATTGATTGGAGAAAGGTCGGCAATGGCTCTCTTCTATGGAGCAACAAGAATGGTGGATATGCAAGCAAACTTGCAAGTATGTACTATTCAGGTGACGATGCCGTACTAGGCAGAAACGAGCTTGACGTTCGAAAATTTAGATATTCTTATAAAATTGTGAACATGGATCTTGCTGCAAAAGGCAGAAAAGACCCAAATACAAAAAGAAAAGATTACATCGAGAGCTACGTTGATGCTCCAGACCCGAATAAACCAAATGAATTCCCTTCTGTAAGCGTTTATCCAGACACCCTGGTGTGGAAAATGGACTACTCGTATTCACAGAATGACCCGATGGTTAAAAACTACTTTAACCATCCCTCATACGATGACTACCCAGTTGTAGGCGTTACCTGGGAACAAGCCAATGCATTTTGTGTATGGCGTACACGCTTTTATGAGAATGTAGCGGCACAAAGACACCTACCAATGAACTCTCGTCCCGAATATATGCTTCCAACTGATGCCCAATTTGAATATGCGGCAAGAGGTGGAAATGTGAAGACAAAGTATCCTTGGGGAGGTCCGTACATTCGCAATACCAAAGGATGTATGCAGGCGAACTTCAAGGTTGGACGTGGTAACTATTCTGACGATGGTGGTCTTTATACGGTAAATGTCCACTCTTACTTTCCAAACGATTACGGCCTGTACAACATGGCTGGTAACGTATCTGAGTGGACGGTTACTGCTTACAACGAGTCTGCAGCACCTTTACTACTTGATTTCAATCCAAATTTTACTTACGTTGCCAAACCTTCAGACAGCAAATATTTGAAGCGTAAAGTGGTGCGTGGTGGATCATGGAAAGATATCGGTTTCTTCCTTCAAAATTCCGTGGGAACTTTTGAATACCAGGATCGTGCAACATCCTATATTGGATTCAGATGTATTGTTTCATATGCAGGAACAGACATCAGCTACAATTAATATTTAATAACAAACCTTCCCATTTAATTAAACTACATTTTTAGTAAGACATGGCAACAAAGAAAAAATTTGACTGGTTGCACACTGCAATCTCCTGGGGGGCAAGTGTGGTAATTATTGGTGCGCTTTTTAAAATTCTTCATATTGGCGGAATTTTAGGTAATTATGCGATTGGACTTGGGTTAGGCGTAGAAGCTTTCTTGTTTTTCCTTACCGGGTTTTTTCCACCAGCACAAGACCCAGCATGGGAACGTGTATATCCTGAACTTAACCCAGAATTCTCTGGTGAATTGCCAAAAGCAACTGTAAGATCTGCTGCTACACCTGTAAACCCTTCAGCAACGGCCGCACTCGACAATATGCTTGCAAATGCTAAAGTAGGACCAGAGTTAATTGAAAGCCTTGGTACGGGCTTACGTACGTTTGGCGACAAAGTTGCGGCCATTTCCAATGTTGCAGATGCGTCTACAGCAACAACTGAATTTACGGGCAAATTAAGGACTGCTTCTGCAAGTTTTGATGGTTTAAATCAGGCATTCAGCAAGGCAACCTTGCAATTGGCACAAATGGGCGAAAGCAATGGTGAAGCGAAAGCTTACCATACACAGGTTAATAAGCTAGCAACCAATCTTTCTGCTTTAAATGCAGTGTACGAGTTGGAACTACAGGATTCAAGTGCGCATTTGAAGTCGATGAACACCTTCTATCAGAATCTTTCTCTTACCATGCATAACTTCAATGAATCTCTGGAAGATTCGAAACAGTTCAAGGACGAAGTTGGTAAACTTGCTAAAAATCTTGCTTCATTAAACGCAATTTATGGTAACATGCTGTCTGCCATGAATCAGCCACGTGTATAATTAGTCAGTAATTATTAATATTTAATTAAGAGACCTATTTAGAACATGGCCGGAAGAAAAGAGACTACAAGGCAGAAGATGATCAATATCATGTATTTGGTATTGTTAGCGATGCTTGCATTAAACGTATCAGATACCATTCTGGACGCATTCAAAAACATCAACGATAGTTTAGAAACGTCTAGAGGAAACGTGAATACAAGTATTGATCAACTATTTTCTTCCTTTCAGAATACAAAATTAAAAGATGAACCAGCACGGGCACAACCGATCTGGGACAAAGCAAATAAGGCGAAAGCATACGCCGAAGAATTAACCAACTATGTGCAAAGTCTTAAACAGCAATTTGCATCAGCTGGTGGAGGTATAGATCCACAAACGGGTGATTTGGAAGAAAGAGGAAACCAAGACATCGCTCAAGGGATCATGATCAACCAGAAAGAGGGGGAGAAACTTAAAGCGAAGATCAATGAAACTCGCGAGAAGCTAATTGCCCTCCTGAATCCTGAAGATCGTACTTCCGTGACTTTCACATTGGATGCTAAAGATCCGGAGAAACGCGTTAATGGCAAGAAAAACTGGGAGGACATTAATTTTGGTGAGGGTACGCCTTTAACAGCTGCGAATACCATACTTACCAAAATCCAGTCGGACACCAGGAATGCGGAATCTGAGATCGTAAAGAAACTATTCGGGAACATGGATAAGTCTTTGGTAAACCTGGATCAGTTTGCCGCGGTAGCAGTTGCACCGAGCTCCTACGTTATTCAGGGTCAACCGTATACTGCCGAGATCTTCTTAACTGCAAGTGATTCCAAGTCAAACCCGGAAATTGTTGTGGGTGGCGGAAGACTTAACGTGAAGAATGGCAAGGGTACCTATACTGGCGGAACCGGAAGTGTGGGTGTTTTCAAATGGGTTGGTACAATTCGTGTGAAACAAACAGACGGACAAATAAAAGAATATAGAACGCCAGAGCAGACTTACCAGGTTGCAAAGCCATCGGCCACAGTTTCTCCGGATAAAATGAATGTTATTTATGCGGGTATTCCGAATCCATTTTCTGTCTCTGCTGCAGGCTTTCCATTGGAAAGTGTTCATGCAAGCATTACAGGCGGATCAATTAGCGGAAGCGGTGGTAAATATGTCGTAAATGTTGGTGGTGGCCAGATTGGTAAGGAATTAAATATCAATGTATCTGCGAATAGCGGAGGCAAAACGCTTAATTTGGGTTCTCAGAAGTTCAGGGTTAAGGGAATACCGACGCCAAAGGCATATATTAAAGGAAAGTCAGGCGGAAATGTACCGTTGAACTGGCTGGTTGGATCAAATGCAATTGAGACACAATTGGAAGACTTTGTTTTCGATGTGAACTTTAAGGTCATTAGGTTCTCAACTACCTTTATCAACCCGAGATCAGATGCGGTTACCATCTCAAACAATGGTGCTGGTTTTAATGGACAAATCAAGGGAGCGCTGAATTCCATTAGACCAGGAGCAACAGTTATCTTTAAGGATATTGTTACTGAGGGACCAGATGGAAGGCAGAAAGTGTTGGATGGGATTACGTTTATAGCAAAATAGATATGAAAAAGCTTTTATATACAGTTGTTCTGATGCTTAGCGGCGCATTCGCATTTGCACAAACAACGTTGCCTACGGCTCGTCAGGATTCTGTTAAGAAGACAAAGATCAAGACACCACCACGTGATGGATTTTCCGTAAGAACCGACATCGACAGCAACGTCATGGTTCCTTATGCCGACGTTCGTGAAGAGGATGTTTATTACTCTAAAAGGATCTGGCGTGAGATCGACCTTCGTGACACGATCAATTCAGTATTGCGTGCGGAAGATTCAAAGCTTATAGATGTGCTTTTAAATTCGATATCTAATGAAGAGCTTACTGCGTATTCTCCAAGAGATACGACTGCCGGAAAAGTATTGGACATCAATGACTCTTTTAAAATTGCTTTAACCGCTCAGGAAGCTTTGACCGCTGCAAGAGGTACGTCTGAAG
>JAQBOT010000479.1 GCA_028287885.1 Pedobacter sp. | reverse complement strand
ATATGTTTCGTTTAAGGCCGTTTACGGAGGCGTTAGGCAGGAAAATGATCCAAACAGGAATTCAGACCTTTTGCCATTTCCGGTTAACAGTGAAGGTATCCAGACCACTTATACCTTCAGTAAGCTTCCCTATGCAGAAGGTAGCATTGGTTTAGGTAACATTTTCAAATTCCTGAGAATTGACCTGGTGAAACGATTCAACTACTTGAATCATCCCGATGCACCATCGTATGGAATTCGCGCCAAAATAAAAATTGAATTATAAATTTTTGTTTAACTCTTTTCTAACTACCGGGGCTACGGCTGTTCCGAGTAGTTCAATCGAGCGCATAAGATCTTTATGCGGCACACCCCCAACATCCATCTGCGCCAGAAAGCGCGTATGTCCAAAAAGCTCGTGTTCATAAAGAATTTTGTCGATAACTTGTTGTGGACTGCCAACCAATAGTGCAGAATGCTTGCTTATGGATTGATCAAACTGATTTCGGTTGAATGGTGCCCATCCCCTTTCGCGACCAAGCTTGTTCATGGATCTTGAATATCCTGGGTAAAAAATGTTTGCTGCGTCCGGTGCTGAATCTGCGATAAATGCATGCGAATTAATGCTCAGCTGAACTTTGCTGGGATCATGTCCCGATGCTTTTGAAATATCACGATACAATTTTGTGAGTGGAGCAAACTGAGCAGGAGAACCCCCGATGATTGCAATGGCCATCGGGACACCCAACTGGGCTGCACGGACAACAGAACTTTGCGTTCCACCAACAGCGATCCAAATTGGCAATTCAGTCTGTAATGGTCTAGGATAAACGCCGAGACCTTGGAACGAGGGTCTAAATTTGCCCGTCCAACTCAGCACTTCCGATGAATTTAATTTAAGCAATAATGCAAGCTTTTCGCTGAACAGCTCGTCGTAGTCCTTCAAATTATATCCGAACAACGGAAATGATTCAATAAAAGATCCCCGACCCACCATGATTTCGGCACGGCCATTAGATAGAAGGTCAAGTGTTGAAAAATCTTGAAATACCCGGACTGGATCGTCTGAACTAAGAACAGTAACAGAACTAGAAAGCTTAATCTGTTTTGTTTTTACTGCTGCTCCAGCCAGAACCACAGCTGGAGAAGATACAGCATATTCTGGCCGATGATGCTCTCCAAGAGCAAACACATCTAAACCCACCTCATCTGCAAGTACAATCTCTTCTATTAAATCCTGTAAACGCTGATGCGCCGATCCATATTTTCCCGTACTACTGTCAACCGGCAGATCTGCAAACGTGTATATTCCTAATTCCATTGTTTATGTTTTGTTTCTTACCAGTATGATGAAAACAGTTCTGCTTAAATCTTGGCTATTCTGTCCCCTGTAAACCAGCACAGATAGCTGAATAAGGGCGCAGCAACCACATCCATTGTATAATGAACATGTTGAACCAACAACAAATATGCAAGTATAGCCGTACCAACAAAGAAGATTTGTTTTTCAAGACGCTTCTCAAGGCACAAGCCCAGCAAACACAAAGTCGCAGTATGACCCGAAAAGAACAGGTCTTTTGTGATAAACACTTTGCCATAGAAAAAGACCGAAAATGGATCCGTTAGATGCAAGATTGTTGCTGGTGGCTCAAGTGGAATAAAATATATTGTCGCCATTCTGGCGAGACAGAGAAAGATATAGCCCCATAAAGCTGTAATGCAGAGCGTCGTGTTTGTTACCAGACGATACACAAAATATAACGAGGCTGGATAAAGGACTAGAAAAATCCAGTTTGAAACGTCGTACGTAGGTATCCTATCTAGCAGCCAGTCATCCACCAACTTTCCTGGTCGGGGCTGAATTACAGAAAAGAACAACGGAAATGAGTAAAGAACTACCGCCAGGATTATTACCGCTGCCACAAGTTTGACGCGGAAAGCGGGATAATCCCAAGCAATTTGCCAGGATAAAGATTTTGAATGCATTTAGTTATTCAGTTATTGCTGCGCGTTAATTAAGCGGCGAATATAGTACACATTCACGCAGAAACCGATGGAAAAAAGCTTTATGTGATTTATATTATGATGCGTAGGCAAGTTTTCTACTACGAACAATAAGCATCCATGCAAATGCAGATCCTGTTAATGCCATCAAAGTCCCCACCCAAACAGGCGAAGTATAGTCAAAGCCAGCTGCAATTGGCAGGCCTCCTAAGAAGGCACCCAAAGCGTTACCAATATTAAAACTCGCCTGGCTCACTGATGCCGCCAGCATTTCCGAGCCCTTAGATGAATTGATCATCAGCATCTGTATTGGCGATGCTGAGGCAAATGCAATAGCGCCAGTTAGGAAAGTCATGATTAACGACAATGTTTGATTGTACGCCACATAATGAATAATAAATAAAGCAACAGCCATGGCGAGTAGTAAGCAAAGGGATGCCTTAGCCGGCGAAATCCGATCAGCGAGCTTTCCGCCAATCAGGTTACCAACAAACATACCCAAGCCTGCAAGTACAAGTACATAAGTGATTGAATCGGCTTTAAAGCCAGACACATCCGTAAGCAAAGGTGCGATGTAACTGAACCAAGAAAATAATCCACCCGTACCAATGGCAATCATGAAAATAATTAACCAAGATTCTGGATGTTTAAAGAAATCAAGCTCTTTACGGAAATCGCGGTTCTTGGTAGCTGGTAAGGCTGGCATCCACAATTTTAAGCTCAAAAGGGTTAAGAGACCTACCAAAACGATGATTACGAAAGTAAACCGCCATGAATAATTATGCCCTATATAGGTCCCCAATGGAACACCAATGATGTTAGCTATAGTCAGTCCGGCAAACATGATTGAAACCGATTGGGCTTCCTTTCCTTTTTCAGCAATTCGGCTGGCTACTACAGACCCAACACCGAAAAATGCACCGTGAGGCAATCCGGCAAGTAGACGTGCAATGAATAAGGTGGTATAGCCAGGCGCGAAAGCAGAGAATCCGTTGAAAACGGTAAACATAACCATCAGGGCCAATAAGATCTTTTTCGGAGGATAACTTCCTGCAATTGCAACAAGAACAGGCGCACCAATGACCACGCCAAGGGCATATGCCGAAATTAAATGGCCAGCTTGCGGGATGGATATCGTCAGGTCTTTTGCTATATCGGGCAATAAGCCCATCATGACGAACTCTGTTATCCCAATGCCCAATCCGCCAAATAGTAATGCAAGTAAACTCTTTTTCATATACAAGGACTAAGTGTAACTTTTACACTATGCAAAAATAGACAAAAGGAATTATAATATCATGTATATATAAGTTGAATTTTTCCTATTTATGACAAGCAAACTTCAAAACAATACCTGATGTTCAATGTTTTGCAATAATAACCCCGATAACGAGATGGAAAACAACAATCACAATACAGAACCACTCCCAGAAGAAGTTGGTTCAAATGCCAGCGGCAAAGCGAAGCCCGATGACGTAGGAGATGTTCAGGAAAATCAACCGGAAGACATTAAAGAACACGAAAATCCACACAATCACGTAGGAGACGTCCACCCAACAACCCGCTCAGAAACTTCGCAGGAGCAACAAAATGCTGACTCCCAAAATCAATCTTAGCGGCAGGGAAGCTGCAACTGAAAAATAATATTATCTAGGCTACTCTGGTTGCTATTAACTTCGGTACTTAAAATAACTTATTACTGCCCAGCTACCTAGGTAGTACATGCTTCTAAGTAAGCCAATCTTTTCAACTTGATACAGCACTTTGAATTGAGGTAAGATCACCTTGTGCTTTTTTCTGCTTGCAGAAGTATCCAACATCCTATAGTTTGCCAGTACTTTTTTATTTCCGTAAGCAACTTTAACTTTCTTCATGATCTCCAGCCAGTAGACATAGTCATCCCTTAAGCTCTTCATGTCTTCCTTAAGGTAGATCTTTCCATGTACTGAAGTATCATAAAGTCCTGTAAGACAGGATATATAACAGTTCCTTAGAAGATCTTTGTAGGTAACTTTAGCGGGAACAATAAATGGCTTTAGTATTTCATTTGACTCCGCATCAATGCGCGTGTGTGATGAATATACCAGTAGGGCATTCTTTTCCTTCATCAGCTTGAGCTGCTTTTCGAGAAAGTCTGGATTCCAGGTGTCATCAGAGTCAAGTAAAGAGATATACTGCCCTCTTGCATGTCTTATGCCATTGTTTCTAGCTGCGGCAGAACCAGCATTAGCTTGACTCAAAAGCACAATTCGCTTATCCTTTGCCGCATACTCTAGAACGATTTGCGGACCTGAATCAACTGAGCCATCGTCAATCACGAACATCTCCCAGTTCGTATAGGTTTGCTTAAGCACCGACTCAATGGTCTGACTTACAAAATTGGCACCGTTATACATCGGCGTTATGATCGAAACTAATCCACTTTCCATTTTCTTTTTATTAAAAACCGCACAACTTCTTTAAGCATAATTAGCCTTCCCCGAAGCTTTTCAACAACATTCCTTTGACTTTTACCTAATCCTGTATTCGTAAATGAAGATTCATGTCTTCTATATAAGAGCAATGGCTCTTCGTAAAAAAGCACCTTACCCGTCAACTCCCCCACCAAGCCAATCCAAAGATCGTGTCCAATCTCCTTTGTCTCGGGGAATGGTAAGGACTGCTGCAATAACTTTCTTGTAAAAGCCATGCATGATCCGTAGTAAGCACTCCTGGTTATATTCTTTATTATTCCTTTTCCAGACCCGAAGAACTTAAAAAAGGATGGCGCAATCTCATTTAAGTTATCATCTACTATAATCGAATCACTAATTACAAGATCATATTCATTTAGGAGCGCCAGCATCTTTTTGTACTTCCCCTCTATCCAAATGTCATCTTGATCAGACAAGAAAATGTATGCTCCAGAGGCAAGCTCTAAGCAGTTCTGGAAGTTCTTAATCGGATCCCGAAAAGTGTTTCCTGCAAATAGCTTTATCCGTGCATCCTTAATAGAGCGAATAATCTCAATAGTATTGTCACTTGAAGAATCATCTGAAATAACCACCTCATCATTCACATCAAGCTGCGACAAAATAGAATCGAGTTGCGCCTGAATATACTTCCCACCATTGTAAGTGGCCATGCATACAGAAACCATAATTTTTACTTAAAAGTAGCTATGCAACAAGTCACTATAATACAATTGCTTGTACATAATTAACATGCCAAAGATTATTGCCAGTGCAGCAGCGAGGTATTTCGGGTTCAAAATGTAAACCACAAACGGTACCAATATGATTTCGACAATTCCCAACAACTGGCTTATACGTCCCGCCAGGACTGGCAAATCGGCAAATGCAATGAAAAAAAAGATTGAAAACGCGTAGATCTTCATCAAAAGAATGGAATATCTATTCTTTTCCATCAGAATGTCATTATTCCAGATCATGAATGACAAGATCAGAAAACGAAGCAGCAATAGGGGATTAAGCAACAGAATGCTGCCAAAGATCCCCTGTTCCAACAACAACTTGTAAGTTTCGATCTTTGCAGAAATGAATCCGAGCTTGATAAACTCGAAAATGACAGTTAAATTCAATCCAGCGAGGACTGCGACGTATGTGCCCACTATTACACCAAGGTATAATGGTGCATTGATTTTCTTAGTGTCCAGAAAATAACAAAAACTAAAGATTATAAATGAATAATGAAAGAGTATGCCCACGACCATATAACCTAGAAAATGCTTCCACTTCCTGTCTACAATACTTGGAAGACTAAGAAGCAGCAACCCGGAAGCCACCCCTACGCGAATCTGAGTCATCTCATGCAACAGGAAAAAGGAACAGAAATATAAAATTAATGTGATAGAATAATACTTCGTTAACCTTAAAAAGGCAACTCCCTTCAAGCCGGTTCCAAGGATACTGTAGATGATGAAAACACCAATTGGCCCATGAAAAACAAAGCTGGAGATTTTTGCAATTACAAAGTAGGTTGGTTCAAGGAACGTGAATGGTATTCGGGAGATGTCGTCATAATATTCTAAGTAAAAATGATAATCTTCATTGGAAGCCTCAGATCTAAAAGCGGCAATAACCATTAACATTACGATGCAGGTCCAGTAACTTTCTTTCTGAACTTTAAAGAAGTACCCGGCACTGAGCACTGCAATTAACAAGAAGAGTATTACGCTATAAAACCACATACCTAACTTTTTCTAACCTTTTCATTAATTACCAGATTGTTGGGCAACAAACTTGGACTTTGTAAATAAAAGCCTTCGGAATATAAACACCATAATTAAAAAGTAAACGCAATTGTTCAAAGCAAAAGCTATTGTGAGCCCTTGTACCTTGTAAACATCCACAAGCCAAAACCCAACTGCCATATAGCTTAGGGTGAAAAAAAGTTCAGTAAAAATGTAAACCTTAATGATTGCCTTTGCAAGCATAATGTAAGAAAGCAACCAACCTGCTACCTTAAAGAAGTCTCCAGCCAATTGCCATATAAACAAATCTTCCATAGCCATAAACTTTCCCGTATATAACAGACGGATGATAAAAAATCGTAGCAGAAAGATTATGAAACCACCTACCAGTACGCCCGGTAATACAATCTTAGAGACATGAAATATCTCAGCTCTAAGTTCCGTCTTCCTTTTAATTGATGCCAGAACTGGCAAGTAATATGTGGCTAGTGATGTAGTAATAATCATAAGGTAGCCATCTGATATCCGCATCATTGCCTGCCAATAACCTGCACCATCCAAACCAACTTTCCCTATAAGCATATTTCGTAAGATAATCTGTGAAAGCGGTACGGTAAAGGCTGTTACAATTGCCATCACACTATAGCTGCTTAATTTGATTGCAATCAGCTTATCAAACTGCTGACTAAAGTAATCCCAGGAAAACCAACTGCTTCTAATCACAAGTCCAACAGAAATAAAGAATACAACAGATTGCGCCAAAACGAGTGAATATAAGGCACCTTGTATTTTATAGTAGTAAACCAAAACGATCGTAAAGAGAAGACCAACGGTAGTTGCAGCTGAATTTACGATGGTATAAGACCTAAGCTGGCTTTTTCCATTTAAAATCGAGATCAATAAGGAATTTAAGGAATACAGAATAATGGTCAGACCCAATACACGCACTGGCGTAATAAAGATCTCACTTGTAAAGACCCAGCGAGACAAATAGCTTCCAAAAGCGATTAGAATTATCCCTACCACTGCAGAACAATAAACTGAAATCTTAAAGGCGGTGCTAAATAGTCGCTTAAGCCTCCCCTCATCGCTCTTGTATTCTGCCGTATACTTGACCACCCCTGTATTTATCGCTCCATTTGCAAAAGTGAAAACGATAAGAATAAAGTTCGTGAACGCGCCCACCAAAGCTACCCCCGCCGGACCGGTATAGATTGCCACCACTTTATTTGAAATAAAGCCAGAAGCAATGCGCATGAAAGTGATGATAGCTGAAAAGCCAGTCGTTTTTATGAGTTTCAATGCTGTGTGGTTGTTTTCATATCCCTATTCTTCTATCACTCCAACCCATTCTTCAACTCCGTATATAGCTTCTTTAGCCAAAGAAAAAACATGGTTAGAAACCCAAATGACAAAAATCCAATAACAATTCCATCCAGCGGGCTTACGCTGTCTCTTTCCAGAGGGAATTTAGGTCTGTCGATGATTTGGATGAGCGGCATCTGCTTCTGAAGCGTAATCTTTGA
>JAQBOT010000474.1 GCA_028287885.1 Pedobacter sp. | reverse complement strand
CCAGGTATAACAGGTACCTTATCAAACTCTATAACTGCGGATAGGCCACTTCCCTCAGACATTTCTGCGAGATGCCCCAACAAGCCGAAACCTGTAACATCAGTCATGGCCTTCACACCTTCCATTTGCCCGAATAGTTCACCAAGCTTGTTTAAAGTCACCATGCTCTTTAAAGCAATGGCTGCATCTTCAGGTCTTAGAATACCACGTTTCTGTGCGGTGGAAAGAATACCTACACCTAATGCTTTAGTCAGATATAAGCGACAGCCTGCCTCTGCCGTCGAGTTCTGCTTCAAGTTCTTAATATCCAGAATGCCATTTACCGCAAGTCCGAAAACCGGTTCAGGGCAGTCAATGCTATGTCCGCCTGCCAGTGTAATTCCTGCTTCTTTGCATATCGATCTGGCTCCTTCCAGAACTTGTTGTGCAACCTCTGGCGGTAATTTCTCAATCGGCCAGCCCAGAATTGCAATCGCGAGAACAGGCTTTCCACCCATCGCGTATACGTCGCTAATTGCGTTAGCAGAAGCAATCCGGCCAAAGTCAAAAGCATCATCAACAATTGGCATAAAAAAATCAGTCGTTGAAATGAGCGCTGTCCCATTTCCAAGATCAAAGACAGCTGCATCGTCGCGCTTGTCGTTTCCAACAAGCAACCGGGCATCTGGAGTAGCTGCTATTGGTGAATGTAAAATCTTATCTAAGATGGCCGGACTGATCTTGCAGCCACAACCTGCACCATGTGAATATTGAGTAAGCTTAATATCTTTTATTTCCATTATAATTTCTCTATATTTTGTCTGCAGCGAGTATCCCCTCTGCAAAAGTCTTTATTTTATCTGCATTTTCAGGCCCTTCCGTATTCTCAAGATCCAAGAAAAATACCTGTCCGTCCGAGCGACTGTCCAAACCTTTTCGATAATTCTTGTCGTAATAAACAAGCAGGAGCCTGATAAACTCAGACATGCGTCCATCTGTAATTGCTTGTACCGCGTCTCTCGTCTGCTCAGGACCTAGTCGCTTCTTAATCCGTGTAGTACATTCGATTAAGAAATCTTTGTCCAACACACCATATTCCCCCACCAATTTGCCTATGCGCTTTTCCAAAGGCACATTTAAACAGATCAAAATCGCTGCACGCATTTGCTCCCAGAACGACTTCGGGATCACACGCTTCCCTATCGTTACGCTTTCATCTTCAACCCAAATCCGTTTTTCAGCGTCGCAAGTATTTAGTTCTCCGGCAAAGTTGTTTTCAAACTGCTCCTGCGTAGGTTGAATCAAATTGTTCATCGTCCCATAGGAAGATCCCTGATGCTGTGCCAAATCCTCCAGGTCTATCACCTGCTCGTTTAATCCCTTCAATTCTTTGAGCACTACCGTCTTTCCGGAGCCTGTCATTCCCCCAAGAACGGTCAGCCGCCATGGACTTTCAAATCGTTGTAGTACCCAATTCCGGTACCTTTTATAGCCGCCTTCTATAACACATACATCAAATCCATACAGACTTAAGGCCCAGGCCATGGCGCCGCTGCGCATTCCTCCGCGCCAGCAATGTACAGCAACTTTCTTTTGAGGAGAAATTTCCAGGGCCCGCTTTATAAAACCAGACCATTTACTGCCTGTAAGGTCAAAGCCCAATAAGATGGCTTCTTCCCTCCCAACCTGCTTATACTTTGTTCCGACAAGAACCCTTTCTTCGTTTGTAAATAGAGGAATGTTAAAGGCGCCGGGCACATGGCCCTGCTCAAATTCAGCTGGAGTTCGAACGTCAATTAGCGGTACAACTTCTGGCAACTTGAAATAAGCATCTATGGTTATTGGTCTCGTCATTTGAATCGTACTTACAAGGTGGGTAAAGATATACTACATTTGGCATCAATAGTAGCGCTTAATTTACAGAAATCTTCAAATTAGCCTTAGCATGATTGGCAATTTACCTGCTTTAAATTATAAATTGCAAAACAATAAAACGGGTTGAAGTGTAACTCTAAAAGGTAATTTCGCAAAAATGGATAAAGAAGAAACGAGCCAGAACTCCCGCCGGGATTTTCTTAAACAAACTACCCTCATAACAGCTGTCGCACTTACACCTGCATCAGCGATAAAAGCTGCAGACAATCAGTTGGATGAGCGTTTTGCAGAGGCCATAGAAAACGTGTCCTGCAGCATCGAGGTTAATGGAACCATGCACACGATGAAAATAGATCCGCGTGTTACTTTGCTTGATTACCTGCGCGAAAGGCTGCAGCTTACAGGCACCAAAAAGGGCTGTGATTATGGCCAGTGCGGTGCATGTACAGTGCATGTAGATGGGCATAGAATCAATTCTTGTCTTACCCTTGCCGTAATGACCGATGGGAAAAAGGTTACCACAATAGAAGGCTTGGCCAAAGGAAGCGACCTCCACCCTATGCAAGCTGCTTTCATTAAACATGATGGATTCCAGTGCGGCTACTGCACACCGGGCCAGATCATGTCTGCAGTAGCCTGCGTTCGTGAGGGGCACGCAGAAAACGAAGATGACATTCGAGAATTCATGAGTGGAAACATTTGCCGTTGCGGTGCTTATCCAAACATCGTTGCCGCAATCCAGGAAGCTAAAAACGGAGGACAAAACATATGAAACAATTCCAATACGTCCGTCCAACAGCACAAAGTGCAGCTCTAGCGGCGATTGCTAAAGATCAGGCATCCAACTTTATTGCCGGCGGAACCAATCTCCTGGATTTGATGAAGCGCAATATCATGCGTCCGGATCGCCTTGTAGACATCAACAAACTTCCCTTAAAAGATATAAAAGAAGAAAATAA
>JAQBOT010000470.1 GCA_028287885.1 Pedobacter sp. | reverse complement strand
GCACTATCAATCATTGAACTTGTGGAGCGCGCGCTACCAATAAGCCCAAAAGCAAGGGTAAAAATTGAATTTGGGAATACGCAATTCGACACCAGACAACTGCTACCGAGAGATATAAAGGTAGTTGATGATAATCTCGTTGTAGACTTGCGCCCAGACACTGTTCAATGCAAAGCTATAGATAGGGGACAGACTTGCGGTACGAACAGTGCAGGTGAGGAATGTTGTGGACCTTTGAAAGCAGAGCCTGCGAAAATGGAATTACTAAGCATCGTTGACGGTCCTTGTTGTACACCTGGCTCAGGCTGCTGCTAGTTAAGTCCATGACGAAAATAGATGTAATGTCGCCGGAGGACTGGGGGCAAGTTAAACGAATCTATGAAGAAGGTATTGCTACAGGACAGGCAACTTTCCAGACCGAAGCGCCAGACTGGAGTCAGTGGGACAGCAGCCATCTGGAGAAAATGCGCTTTGTGCTTCGTGAAGGAGATCAGATCGCTGGCTGGGTTGCGCTGTCACCAGTTTCTGGCCGCTGTATATATTCAGGCGTAGCCGAGGTCAGCATTTACATAGGAGAGCAGCATCGTGGTAAAAAGTACGGGGATCAGCTACTGCTTCATCTTATCAAAGAGAGTGAGAAGCACAACATTTGGACCATACAAGCCGGCATCTTCCCGGAGAATACCGCAAGCGTTAAACTGCACCTGAAACATGGCTTTCGGCTTATTGGGCTACGTGAAAAGCTGGGTAAACAGAATGGGGTTTGGAGAGATGTGGGTATCCTGGAACGCAGGAGCCAAGTCGTTGGTGTAGATTAGACTTACTGGTGTAGCTTGAATTTACCGGCGTAAATTAAATTGAACAATAGAATCATACAGAATGAAGAATATACTCGTGCTTTGCACAGGAAATAGTTGTAGAAGTCAGATTGCAGAAGGATACCTAAAGCATTTCGCCGCGGGAAAGGCGAAAATTTATAGTGCAGGAATTGAAACACATGGCTTAAACCCGATGGCTTTGAAAGTCATGGCTGAAGATCACATTGATATTTCAGGCCATACATCCAACCACGTAGACGAATATGCAGACATCAATTTTGATCATGTAATTACCGTTTGCGATAATGCGAGGGAAGCTTGTCCCTACTTCCCTGGCAGCGTTCATCAACTTCACAAGAGCTTCCCTGATCCGGCAAAAGCCACAGGCACCAAAGAAAAGATACATGCGGAGTTTGTCGCCATCCGTGATCAGATCAAAGTTTTTGCGGCAGATTTTGTGATTAAATATGTAAACAGTTAACATGTCCGCAAACAACTGTGCCCCGGCTTCAGAGCGCAAGAAGCTTGGCTTTTTAGACCGGTTTCTGACGTTGTGGATCTTTTTGGCGATGCTTACCGGTATTGCAGTCGGACATTTCTTTCCTTCCTCTTCCACATTAATTAATTCCTATTCTACAGGAACTACAAACATTCCCTTAGCAATAGGCCTGATTTTAATGATGTACCCGCCATTGGCTAAGGTGAAATATGAAGAGATCGGGAAAGTGTTCTCAGACACCAGGGTGTTAACAGCATCTTTGCTGTTAAACTGGATCATTGGTCCAATTTTAATGTTTCTCCTGGCCATTCTTTTTCTCCGGGATCTCCCGGATTATATGGTCGGCGTAATCCTGATCGGACTTGCACGCTGTATTGCCATGGTGGTGGTTTGGAATGAACTTGCAGAGGGTAACAGGGAATATGCAGCCGGGCTCATCGCCCTCAACAGTATATTCCAGGTGTTGCTGTATAGCGTTTACGCCTGGATCTTCATAACCGTGTTGCCTCCCTTTTTTGGCTTGAGTGGTTTGGCTGTGAACATCTCTATCGAAGAAATTGCTAAGAGTGTTGGTCTTTACCTCGGCGTTCCCTTTTTTCTCGGAGTTTTAAGCCGCTATGTTTTAATCAAGCTCAAGGGCGAACAATGGTTTCAAACCAAGTTTATACCGATGGTTTCGCCGATAACGCTTATTGCATTGTTATTCACGATCCTGGTGATGTTCAGCCTAAAGGGTGACTTGATTGTAAAAATTCCCCTTGACGTGCTGCGGATCGCCGTTCCCCTCGTACTTTACTTTTTGATCATGTTTGTAATGAGTTTCTTTGCCGGGAAGTACTTCGGCGCTGATTATTCAAAAAGCACGGCGATTGCCTTTACCGCAACAGGCAATAACTTTGAACTGGCTATTGCTGTTGCAATCGGTGTGTTCGGTATTAATTCTGGGCAGGCCTTTGCGGGAGTAATTGGGCCTCTTGTGGAAGTTCCAGCACTTATCGCGTTAGTTAACGTCGCGTTTTGGTTCCGAAGGAGGTTTGCATAAAAAAATGAGTAATCTCTCCATCCGTAAGAGATTACTCGTCTTGTATCCATCCTTTTCTGCCTAACGGACCCTTATTTGTGGGGAGGGTTCATTTGAGGGATCTCGAACTTTTCACCCTTAGATAAAATGGAGATCTGTAAATTCCGGATTGTAAGTTTCATGTCTTCATTGAATTCCGTCACGTTGCTGCCGTAGCTTTGCTTTCCATCCATGATCATCACCACGCCTCTTCCGGTCACAAGGGCATCTACTCCATTTCGAACAATAACTGCGGTATCTTCTTCAATCCCCATCCCGATAGTAGATAAGTTTGTTGCTATTACTTGTGCAAGACGTATGGTTCTTCCGCGTTCAACAAAATGGGTGTCTATACAAACATCCCGCAGAAACTCAAAACCTGTCGTAACTTTTACCGCTCCTGCAATCATCTCTTTTTCTCCCGTTCCAGCATAGATCATTGGAGTAGACAAGGCCATTGCTCCAGCACTTGTACCACCCACCAACAGGTTTTCATATATGTAACGATGTTTTAATAAAAACAAGAAGCTGGTACCGCCATATATTGATGTCAGCTTTAATTGGTCGCCCCCGGCAAAAAAAACAGCGTGCGCAGCATTGAGGCGCGCCTCGGTTTCTTCCTGGTCTATCAATTCTCTTTTCTCATGGTGCATGTGATTTACGGCACAGTTTCCGAACTTTTGAAAAATCTCTTTGTACTCTTTGTAAGAGCCTTCCACATCCTCCGACCCAGCGGTGGTTATAAGTTCAATAACAGGATTTTCATTCTTAATTAATGAATAGAATTCTTTCAACACGACTTCACGTTCCTGTCCACCTCCAATAATCATAAGAATTCCATTGGGTACCGGACAATCATTTCTGTTTTGGTACTTCTTAATTTCATCGCTTTCCATTCGTGTAGTATTTAGTAGGTTTTATCTTTAAGATAAACACAACGTTTGATCCTCAATTGTTTCTCACCTGAAGAAAATGAGTAGATTTTTCCATTTTGGCCGTATTTTGTTCTGTTAAATGGGTAAAAAGTCGTAAAACGGGACTGCTTTTTTATTTGTTGATCTTAGACTAAATATAGACGCCGTTATGCAAATTGAACAAACCAGGGTAATGCGCGGTCCGAATTACTGGGCTCCCGACTTAAATAAATTGATTGTTCTGAAAGTTAAAGTAGACCAAACGGATGTTTTTGAAAACAGTCAGGCGGCGGAGTTTGCAGAGAGGCTGGCCAGGCTAACCCCTGCGGTAAACTTACCAGCTGGATACACCAACATGGCCGAACTTGTCGGACTGATTGCTATCGAACTACAGTGCATAGCAGGTTTACCTTGCACATATACTAAAGTTCAGTCAACTTCACATCCCGATGTTTTTTACGTTGTTTTTGCCTATGAGGATGAACACGTTGGTGTTTATGCCGCTGATGCCGCCTTACGGCTTGCAAAAGTAATAAGGGCCGCTGAGGAGTATAAACTAGAGGAGGACCTGAACAAACTCAAGCAGATTTACCGGAGATATGCTTTAGGCCCAAGCACAAGGTCAATTGCAGATGAGGCACTAAAAAGAGGAATACCAGTTACCCGTTTAGATCGTTTTTCATGGATGATGCTGGGGCAGGGGAGCAATCAACAGAGTTTCAGATCAACAGTGGCGAGTACCACGAGCAATCTTGCCGTCGAGCTGGTGAGTAACAAAGACGCAACCAAGAAGGTTCTTGCAGACAATTTTCTTCCTGTACCGCAAGGCCGTGTTGTTGACACGGTAGAAGAACTTCAAACTGCGGCAAAAGCCCTGGGTTACCCGCTGGTGATTAAACCACTTAACGGAAACCATGGGAATGGTATAACAACAGAGATCACCTGTCAGGAAACGTTGTTAAGTGCTTTTGAAGCAGCAAAGGTAATTTCCGACCACGTCATCATCGAACGCCATATCTCCGGCAGCGACTACCGCTTCCTGGTGATCAACTTCAAGCTAGTTGCCGTGGCCAAACGTATTCCGGCAAGAGTGACCGGTGATGGAACCTCTACAATCCGTGAACTGGTTGACGAGGTGAACAAGGATCCGCGGCGCGGCATAGGTCATGAAATGGAACTTACGTCTATCAAGTTTGATGCACATACCAAGATACGCCTGGAAAGCTTTGGCCTTACGCCCGAATCTGTTCTGCCTGCCGGAGAAGTTTTAGACCTAAAAGATACAGCCAACATCTCGACAGGTGGAACTGCAGAAGATGTTACCGACCGCGTGCACCCGGAGAATGTGTTCCTTGCAGAGCGTGTTGCCCGCCTGCTTAATCTGGATATCTGCGGCATCGATATCGTAGCAGACTCCGTTGAGCGGCCAATGAGCCAGGGAAATGGTGCAATTTTAGAGGTGAATGCAGGTCCAGGTCTTAGAATGCACCTCGCACCAACAATTGGAACACCCAGGAATGTTGCTGCCCCAATCGTAGATCTGATGTTCCCGGATAATGCACCTTCAAGAATTCCAGTAATTGCAATTACCGGAACAAACGGCAAGACGACCACAACAAGATTGATTGCCCATCTGGCAAAACATGCAGGTTATAACGTTGGGTTTACCACTACAGATGGTATTTATATTCGGGATCGCCTGATTACACAGGGTGATTGCAGCGGTCCGGCGAGCGCCAGCGTAATATTCAGGGATCCAGGTGTCAACTTTGCGGTTCTGGAATGTGCAAGGGGCGGTATTTTGCGCGCCGGTTTAGGCTTTGATCACTGCGATGTAAGTGTCGTTACAAATGTGTCAAGTGACCATCTCGGCATCAGTGACG
>JAQBOT010000437.1 GCA_028287885.1 Pedobacter sp. | reverse complement strand
TGAAATATCCTGAATACTGACAACCTCTGGCACACATATTCCGGTACTGGCAAGGGCCTCTTCCTTTTAAACCCTTTGATAGGTTCGCCGTTCTTGAAATAATAAGCTGCCGGTCTGTATAATTTTCCGCAATGCTCCGCTGAAGATGCTTTTCGATCGTATTCATATCCATAGGCGGCAGAAACTCACCATCAGGTAAATGTGGTATGCCGTCTTTGTTGCCACTTATGCCTGCAAATTTCTCTACATAAGAGTACCAAGGCGCGATATCCTGATAACGGATTGGCCAGTCAACGGCAATTCCTTGCTTTGAATTGGCTTCAAAGTCTAGATCGCTCCATCGTTGAGTCCAACGTCCCCACATCAACGATTTGCCTCCAACCTGATATCCGCGAATCCAGTCAAAAGGCTTCACTTGTTTGTAGGGATGTACTTTATCCTTTAGAAAGAAATGTTCAGTAAACTCGTTATACGCATAACAGCGGTTCACAATCGGGTTTTCTTTAGCTAATGTTAGTGGCACTTGTCCTCTATGCGGCATTTCCCAGGGTGTTTTATTCGCAGTCGGATAATCCTTTATATGCTCCACGTTTCGGCCGCGTTCGAGTACCAGGGTCTTCAAACCTTTCTCACAAAGCTCCTTTGCAGCCCAGCCACCCGAAATCCCGGATCCAATGACAATTGCATCGAAGGTATTTGCGGCTTTACCTTTGGAATTGATATTTATTACCTCCATCATTTCTCCAATTTTGTCTTACCAATGATGTCCTTTTTCATCTCTGTAGTTTAAGGCAGTGCAAACGCAACGTAACTATCACCTCCCGGAGATTCCAGTTTAGTTCCTCCACATGCAATCACTACATACTGCTTTCCATTTACAGCATAGGTACTTGGGGTTGCAAAGCCCGCTGCCGGCAGCATGGTTTCCCATAACAACTTGCCATTCTTCTTGTCATACGCTCTGAACTTACTATCCTTGGTTCCTGCAATGAACAACAAACCACTTGATGTAATCACTGGGCCACCATAACTCTCTGCTCCGGTCTGCGGGATCCCCTTTGCCATTAATTCAGGGACTTCCCCGTAGGTCACTTTCCATACATACTTGCCTGTATTCAGATCGATCGCATTTAAGGTTCCCCATGGTGGTCGAACCGCCGGGTAACCATTCTTATCCAGAAATTTACTGTACCCAGAAATCTCGTACGTCTTCTTCCCTGCAGCCCCAGATTTTTTCTTTGCTGTGGGTTCTTTTACCAAGCCAGGCTCGTCCTCTTCTTTACCGGATAGATAGCCGACTAAGGCAAGTTTTTGTTTGTTAGTCAGCTTCGTAAATGATGGCATCATGCCTTTGCCATGACTTACGATATTTTGAATATACGCATCCGAACGCCGGCTGCTGATACCCAACAAAGATGGAAAGCCACTCTTTGGGTTGCCCTTACGTTCAGAACCATGACAAGATCTGCAGTTTGTTGCATAAATGCTCTGCCCGGCAGTCATGCTTACGAGTTGTTCCTTGCTTGCTGAAGGACCTAAAGAAATTCTCCAGGCCATCTCGCTACTGTTTACATATAATATACCATCGGGATCTGCACCCGCACCACCCCACTCCGCTCCGCCATCCAGGCCCGGATAAATAATGGTACCCTGCTGACTTAGCGGTGTAAAGGGTCCAGCTGATCTGCTTTTCTTGAAGCTATCGAGCAACTCCTGTTTGTTCTCTGCCAGCGGACTGATGTCATTAGCGGTAAACACCTGTCTGGCATAAGGCGCTGGCATCGTTGGTAAAGGTTGAGTTGGCCAGCTCTCTTCGCCGGGGATATCAGACGCAGGTACCTTACCCTCTTTTATCGGGAACAAAGGTTTACCACTTTCACGATCGAAAACAAATATGTGTCCCTGTTTTGTTACCTGCACCACGGCGTCGACCATCTTTCCATCCTTCTTTATGGTCATTAAATTTGGTGGTGCAGGGGGATCCCTGTCCAGTATGTCGTGGTGAACGAATTGGTAGTGCCAGATGCGCTTGCCTGTTTTCGCGTTCAGCGCCAGTAAACAGTTGGCAAACAAATTGGCTCCCTTTCGGTCTGCCCCATAAAAATCAAAGGCAGCAGATCCGGTTGGAATGTATATGATGCCGCGCCCGCGATCAACGGCCATTCCCGCCCAGTTGTTACCTCCCCCAACATCTGTATTTTTGTAAGTCTCCTTGGGCCAGGTTTCATAACCGACTTCACCCGGCATAGGTATGGTATGGAAAACCCAGGCAATCTTGCCTGTCACAACGTTAAAGGCTTGAATGAAGCCAAGTGCCGCATCAGTTCCTTCAGAAATGCGGAGTGGCATGATAATTAAATCTTCATAAACGGTACCTGGCGTATTTGAAATCACCATCTTGTCTTCTGCAGTTGGGCCCAGACCAGCCTTCAGGCTGACACGCCCATCTTCGCCGAACGAGGGAATGCCCTTGCCGGTTAAGGCATCAACAGCATACATCCAGGGTCCATTCGTATAAAGAATACGTTTGTCCTTCCCATTCTCCCAGTAAGTCAAGCCACGGCTCGTGCTAAACTGATCCGTCCCCGCACTTTTAATTCTCCAAACCTCTTTACCGGTTGCAGCATTGATGGCAAAGGGCTCAGTTGCCGCCGTCATACCGTACATCAAACCACCCACAATGATTGGATTACATTGTATTTGTCCAGAATCAAGCGTATGGTAAGTCCAAGCTACTTTTAGGTTTTTTACATTTTCAGGCGTAATCTCCTTCAAGGGTGAAAAGTGGTTGCGTTCCGGTCCACCAAGATATTCAGTCCATTCATTCGAGCCATAAGCCGGCTTTTTGGAATTTAAATTACAGGCCAGCGCTAAAGTAAACAACAGCAACACGCAAAAAATTAGGGTTTTTCTCATTTTATATTCGGATTAGTAACCGGGATTTTGTTTTAAATTGGGATTCGATGTCAGCACATTGAAAGGGATAGGAAACAGTTCACGGTGTTCATCAGAGGCTGGCTTTTCCCACCAGGCCTTAGTAAACTGTTTAAACCTGATCAAATCTTCCCTCCGGTACATTTCGTAGGCAAACTCACGTCCCCGCTCATTTAAGAGTTCATTCATCGTTAACGTAGCCGTCGTAAATCTTGACCCTGGAGCACCGGCAGCAAAGCTTCTTGCCCGCACGCTATTAATCAAATCGACCGCTTGTGTGTTTGCTGCATTTCCGTTGCTGCGCATCAATGACTCCGCTTTCATAAACAAAACGTCAGACAAGCGGAAAACTACAAGGTCATTGTTCATATTGTACAAACCTGTAGGTTCTACTTCGTACTTGATGTTGCTCGCACCCTGAGTATATCCCTCTGAGCTGATCAATCCATCTATTTGCTTAGTAAGCACCAATTGTTCACCATCTTCTTCAACAGGTTGGATATCTCCATTTTCATCTGTATAGGTCTGTGGACCAACAAGCCATTGATTGATACGTTGATCGTTCGCACGGTACAAGTCGTAAAATGATTCCTGTGTTACCGTCTTATACCAGCCATCATCAATACCATATTTAACCTGTGCCACCGTCCAATGTATCTGCTGCTGTGCGGCGTTAAAGCCCACTGCACTGTTTGCATCAAAAGGTACAACA
>JAQBOT010000436.1 GCA_028287885.1 Pedobacter sp. | reverse complement strand
TGGAACTGTTACATATTCGCTGCCAATGGTGTTTGCTGCTTCGATATAAGTTTTTAATTCATCGGCATTGCCATCCTTAATAAACTTATCCATTCCGTAATGTCCACTAGGTGCTTTCAATCCATTTTCGATTAAAAGGTTCTTAAAGGCCATTGGGCTTAATCCCCAGAATTTATTTTCAACAGAATATCCATATGTTTCAACTTCCTTATAGCCGGCCTGGGCAACTTTGGCTATTACACCGCGTACGTCAGTTGGCAGTTGTTCTCGTCATGAGTAAAGTTGTAGCCCTACAACCTTTGTTGTGGCGTAGGTGAATGACGGAAGTAGCAAGGTAGCTGCAGCAGCTATACCGGTTTGTTTAATGAAATCTCTTCTGGTATTCATAATTTTTTTGTTATTGATCACATATTTTTACTGCCGTCTTTAACGACGCAAATTTGTCTTTTTGAAGTGGGATGAATTCCTGAGCAAGGAAGCCCTTGTGTCCAGTTGCGATTATGGCCTTCACTATGGCTGGATAATACAGTTCCTGAGTTTCATCAATCTCGTTTCTTCCAGGTACTCCACCTGTATGATAGTGAGCTAAATATTGATGATTGTCTTGGATTGTCCGGATCACATCGCCTTCATCAATTTGCATATGATAAATATCATATAACAATTTGAAGTTTTCAGAACCTAATCTTTTACATAGTTCGACGCCCCAAGCGGTCCTGTCACATTGATAATCTTTATGATTGACTTTGCTGTTCAGAAGCTCCATCACCAAGACAACGTTGTGTTTTTCTGCTAATGCGATGACTTGTTTCAAACCGGCCACACAATTATTCCAACCTGTTTCATCGTCTTTCCCTCGGCGACTGCCACTAAAGCAGATAAGGTTCTTATACCCTGCCTTGGCTACAAGGGGTATCATTTCACTGTAGTTCTTGATTAAAGTGTCATGGAACTTTGGATCGTTCCAGCCGTCGACAAGGTTTATTTCAGCCCCGTTACACATTGAAGAATATAAGCCATGTTTCTTTAAAACCGGCCAGTCCTTTGGTCCAACAAGGTCAATGCCTTTGATGCCAATTTTCTTCGCTTCGATACATAAAGTATCCAGGTCCACGTCTGCAAAGATCCACCTGCAAACCGCATGATTCACATTACCTTTCAAGGCAGCGGATTCATCTGATTTGCTTGAAAAGCTTTGTAGAGTTAACGGTGCACCCATCGCTACAGTCGCTATAGCCATATTTTTTATTGCTTCTCTTCTACTGTTAACCGGTTTCATGGCTCGCTGTTTATATTTTTTCTACTTCTACTTTTTGCTTGTCATTGAAGAACAAAGCAAATAAAATGAACACTACAGCTGCGATGCCTGCCGGGATTATCCAGATCATCTTCCAATCGAAAGACGAATCAGCCAATTTGTAAGTGTCCGTGATCTTTCCAGCAACCTCAAAACCGATAAGCATCCCAATGCCATATGTCGCAAGCGTAATCAACCCTTGAGCAGCACTCTTGTAACGTTCACCGGCTTTAGAATTAGTATAGATCTGACCAGATACGAAGAAGAAGTCATAACAAACGCCGTGTAAGGCAATTCCAATAATTAGCATGAAGCTTAAATTATCCGCATTTCCATATGCAAAGAGTGCATATCTTACCGCCCAAGCGAGCATTCCGACAAGGATTGTCTTCTTAAATCCGAAACGGGTGAAAAACACCGGTAACAGCAACAGGAACAATACCTCTGACATTTGCCCGATGGTCATCTTTCCAGTCGGATTATCTAACCCTATATTAGAAAGGAATGGATTGGCATTTTGATAATAAAAAGCAAGAGGGATACAGATTAATATAGACGAGACAAAGAATATTGCAAAATTCTTATCCTTTAACAGCTTCAAGGCATCTAGACCCAGGATCTCCGAAATCTTAACTTTCTCGTTTGTCGATACCTTAGGTGGAGTTGCCGGAAGTGTGAAGCTAAACAAGCCTAGTACTAATGAGCCAATCCCTGCCATCAAAAATGTGTACTTAAGGGAGCCTGCGGAAATACCTCCAGTTGAATCCCAATGGTAAACATAACTGATCAGTAGGCCTGCTACAATCCAGCCGATTGTTCCCCATACGCGTATTGGAGAAAATTCCTTCTCTGGGTCTGTCATCTGGTTGAATGAAACTGAATTGACCAAGGCAAGCGTTGGCATAAAGAGTATCATATAAGAGAGGACATAAGGATAAAACTTTGTTATGTCTTCAGCCTGATACATTTGGTACATTAAGATTGCACCAATTAAGTGTAATATACCCAGGATCTTTTCGGCATTGAAATATCTGTCGGCTATTAAACCGATTATAAATGGGGCAATTATTGCGCCCCAGGATTGTGTGGAAAATACTGCCGCACTTTGAGATCCGGATGCATGCAGGTTGTTTATAATAAATGTACCCAGTGTTACAAACCATGAGCCCCAGATAAAAAATTCCAGGAACATCATGACTGATAACTTGATGCGGTTGCTTTTGATCATTCTATGTTGTTATTTTATAATTCTTTGATTGATATATTTCTAAACCACACTTCATCTCCGTGGTCTTGTAGGGCAATTCTACCTTTTCTGAAAGTTCCAAAACCTTCCCAGCCCGCAAACTTACTTCCGGCGATTAACTTACTCCAGTTTTCGTCCCACATGGTTGTAGACACTGTCTTTACACCGTTTAGTGTAAATTCGAGCTTGCCATCTTTACTGGTCACCTCTGCAAGGTTCCATTGGCCAACAGGTTTTACCGGTTCGGAAGTGCTTTTTACAAGATCGTAAAGGTCACCCGCTCTGTGCTTAGTAATTTTACCGTCAGGATGCCCTTCATTGTCTAAGACCTGCATTTCCAAACCCGTGTTGTAGGTCGCTTTGAATTTTGGATCTTCGTGAACGTACAGAAGAATACCACTATTTGCATTCGGCGCAACTTTCCACTCTAATTTTAATTGAAAATTGCCGTATTCCTTATCAGTGACCAAGTCGCCGCTGTCATCCTTTTTCATTTTTGGATCCAAGTGAATGACACCATTTTCTTCTTGCCATCCACTGCCGACAGTAGTCTTGTTGTAACTATGCCATCCTTTTATTGTATGTGAGTTCTGAGCTTCCGCGCCCTGCGAGCTAAGAAGCGCAGTAAGCACGAAAGCTGATAAAATATATTTTTTCATGATTTTAATTTATGCTCCAAAGGTCCAGCCCTTGCGATATTCACGTTTAACGAATTGATTCACGGCATCCAAGTTAGTCACCTTCATGTTGTCATTGTCCCACAACAACTTCATGTTTCTTCCTGGATATATTGTTCTGCCATCGGCGTTTTTGGTCTGTAGATCAGCACCCCTAATCGCAAGGTTTGCCATCAATAGGGCTTCTGTTAATGGACCCGCAATTTCAAAAGGCGAACTCACCTGTTGTTTACCGTAACCGGCTATACTTGCCTCCACCCACTGTGCATAGTGACCTTCAGCTGCGCCCTTAACTCGTGGGAAACGTTCTGGTACATTTATGCTGCTATTTCTACTTAGCGGAAGTAGGCGTGGGTTTGCACTATAGGTACTGCTCATCATTTTCCCCTTCGTTCCAATAAACAAAGTTCCATTGCCACCGTCGCCAAACATTTCATTTGCTTCAAGCTCTTCTGGTCTCTCAGGCTGTATTCCACCGTCCATCCAGTGAACGGTAACTGGGCCTTGTGTTTTGTTTGTCTTTGGAAACTTCATGGTCACATGACTTGAAGGAGGAACACTTTCTGGAAAATATCCGCGTTTAAATTCATCCACGTATACTGTACCAACGCTTGCCTGAACTTCACTTGCATACTTTAAATTCAGGACGCTAAATGGTGCTTCCAACAGGTGACATCCCATATCGCCAAGCGCGCCAGTTCCGTAATCCCACCAGCCACGCCAGTTAAATGGAACAAGTTTTTCTACATAATCTTTGTAGGGAGCAGTTCCCAGCCAAAGATCCCAATTTAGTTCTTTAGGAACTTCCGCTTTGTTGGCAGACCATGGAATACCCTGTGGCCATATAGGGCGATCCGTCCAGGCATAAACGGTATGTACGTCGCCGATCAGACCCGCGTCGTACCATTCTCTCATTTGTCTAGGTCCGTCGTTAGAGGCACCTTGATTTCCCATTTGAGTAACAACCTTATATTTCTTTGCTGCTGCTGTTAATGCCCTTGCTTCGTAGATGTCATGGGTTAATGGCTTTTGTACATAAACATGTTTTCCAAGCTGCATTGCGGCAAGGGTAATGATAGCATGGTTATGGTCGGGTGTTGACACAGAAACTGCATCAAAATTCTTTCCTTCCTTGTCAAACATTTCACGCCAGTCTGAGTAGAACTTTGCTTTTGGAAATGCTTTAACTGTCTTGGCTGCTCTTCTGGTGTCTACATCACATAAAAAACCAATATCTGCTTTGCCGCTTTTGTAAAAATTCGCAATATCTGATTCACCTTTACCTCCTACACCAACACTTGCAATAAGCAGCCGGTCGCTAGGTGCAAGAAATCCTTTTCCGCCAAGTACATGTCTTGGCACTATCATAAAGGCTGCGGTGGCTATTGCACCGGTTTTTAAGAAGGAACGTCTCGTTGTGGCGTTTTCCTCTTTTAACATTTTTTCCATGCTTAAAGGTTTATGTAGTTATTTATTTCTTAAGTGATAGTATGTATTTAGCCATTTCAGTTGCGTCTTCCTTGGATAGATTTGGATGCGGCGACATTGGAACTTCTCCCCAAACTCCGCTTCCTCCAGTTATAATCTTACCTGATAGGTAATCTAGATCACTAGGCGTGTATTTCTCGGCTACTGCAACATAGGCCGGACCAACAATTTTATCATTTTCATTGTGACAGCCGAGGCAATCGGACTTCGCTATTAGCTGTTTGCCTTTAGCTGAACCTACATTTTCCGTTGAGGCCGATGAACTTTCCGTACTTGGTGTTGTCGTCGTATCCGAAGTTCCAGTAGTTGTTTCTTCTGAATTACCCGTGTTTTTTGTAGAGGAATCCGGACTGCCGCAGGATGCTAATGCAAAAGCAATGCAGCTAATAATCAATAATGGTTTTCTCATTTGTTTATGTGTTAATGCTTACGGATCTAATAAGCAGGTTAAAATTATATTCCTAAAATCTGTTTGTTAAAAGCCTCGTCGCCTCCCGATGAAGCAAAGTCGTCAAACGCTCTGCTTGTTACCGGGATGATATGGTTCTTTATAAATTCAGCACCCTCTTTGGCACCTGTATTTGAATCTTTAATTACACATTCCCATTCCATCACAGCCCAGCCTTTATAATCGTATTGCGCAAGTTTGCTAAATATGGTCTTGAAATCCACTTGGCCATCGCCTGGAGACCTGTATCTCCCGGCGCGGTTGGCCCAGCTTTGGTAGCCACCAAAAGTGCCCTGTTTGCCCGTAGGGTTAAATTCAGAATCTTTTACATGAAAGGCTTTGATCCGATCGTGATAAAAGTCGATATACTGGATGTAATCCAACTGTTGAAGGACAAAGTGGGAGGGATCATATAACAAGCATGCCCGGGGATGGTTATTGACCTTCTCCAGGAACATTTCATAAGTTACTCCATCAAACAAATCTTCACCAGGATGGATTTCGTAGCAAACATCTACACCACAACTGTCAAATTCATTTAGTATAGGCAACCATCTTTTTGCTAATTCTGTAAAACCATCTTCAACCAGACCTGCCGGTCTTTGTGGCCAGGGATGAAACATATGCCACAATAAAGATCCACTAAAAGTTGCATGAGCGTTAAGGCCCAGGTTTTGGGATGCTTTAGCTGCGTACTTTAATTGTTGAACTGCCCATTCCGTACGTGCTTTCGAATTTTTGTGTACTTCAACTGGTGCAAAAGCATCAAACGCAAGGTCGTATGCTGGATTTACAGCTACAAGCTGCCCCTGCAGGTGTGTAGATAGTTCTGTAATGTCGAGACCAAAAGACTTGATTTTGCCCCTCAGGTCATCAGCGTAATCTTTACTCTCTGCAGCAAGCTTCAAATTAATAAACCTATCGTCGAGCGTAGGCATCTGTATACCGACATAGCCCAGATCTGCTGCCCATTTACAAATTCCTTCTAAAGAATTAAATGGTGCTTGCTCCTGAATAAACTGGGCGAGGAATATTGCCGGTCCTTTTATTGTTGTCATGCTTTAAACTTTAAATTCATACCATTTCTGATCAGAATTGCCTGAGGCAACGACATTTTCTATAAACGCCATGCCCCTTACACCATCCTGAACAGTAGGAAAGTCCAACATCTCTTCTGATGCAGTACCACCTTCAACCAGGCATTGCAAGGTTGAGGCAAAGTTCCTGTAAATGTTCCCAAATGCTTCTAAGTATCCCTCCGGGTGTCCTGATGGAGTCCTTGTATTGTGCTTTGCAAATGAAGAAAGGTAGTCGTGACCTGTCCGATAAACCTGCATTGGTGCATCCAACCATTTTACCAGCAAGGTATTTGGTTCTTCCTGCCGCCATTCTAAGCCACCCTTTTCACCATAAACACGGAGTGAAAGTGCGTTTTCCTCGCCAGCAGCAATTTGGGAAGCAATGAGTACACCATTTGCATTGTTATCAAACTTTAACCAAATATTTCCATCGTCATCAAGTGCTCTGTTTTCTACAACAATGTTGATGTCAGCACAAAGTTTCGTGATCTTCAAGTTGGAAACGTATTCTGCAAGCTGTGCAGCATGGGTTCCAATGTCTCCCATGCAACCACTGATTCCGCTTTTCTCCGGGTCTGTCCTCCAGGCCGCCTGTTTATTGTCTTTTCCAGAAGGTAAACTCAGCCAACCTTGCGGATATTGAACAATAATTTTGCGTATTGCGCCGAATTTTCCTTCTTTCACCATTTGTCTTGCCTGCTTTACCATCGGGTAGCCCGAATAGGTGTGTGTCAGGCACAGCAACAAACCCGTTTCCGTTACTTTTTTCTCAAGCTTTTTCGCTTCCTCAAGTGAGAGCGTCATCGGCTTGTCGATTAGAACATGAAATCCATGCTCCAAAGCAAGCATTGCAGGTTCAAAGTGGGCGAAGTTCGGGGTAACAATGCTTACAAACTGCATTCTTTCATCTTCCGGTAGCTTTTCTTCAGCCTTGAACATCTCTTTGTAGCTGCCATAATTTCGGCTATCCTGAATAAATAACCCTTTTCCTGACTCTTTAGAACGTTCCGGGTCAGAGCTAAATGCACCACAAACCAATTCGATCTGTCCATCCATATTAGCGGCAATGCGGTGAACGGCGCCAATAAAAGCATTCTTGCCGCCGCCGACCATTCCCATTCTAATCTTCTTACCTACCATTAAATATTACCTTTTTTAAGTTCAGATACCGCGAAATCAGCGGCTCTGGCTGTTAATGCCATGAAAGTTAAAGAAGGGTTTTGGCAAGCAATAGAAGGCATGCATGAACCGTCTGTAACAAATACATTTTTTACTTCATGCATTTGGTTCCATTTATTAAGTACTGAAGTTTTTGGATCATTACCCATACGTGCAGTTCCTTGCTCATGAATTGCCATACCTGGTGTTGAACCGTTATCGTAGGTTTTGATGTTTTTCATACCTGATGCTTCTAGCATTTCGGCTGCATCATTCATCATTGCCACCCGCATCTTAGATTCGTTTTCACCAAATTCGCAATCGATAGCTAGGACAGGCATTCCCCATTTATCTTTTTTATTTTTGTCGATAGTTACCTTGTTGTTGTGATTAGGAAGTGACTCTCCAAATCCTCCAAGACCCATTGTCCATACACCTGGTTGCGTCATCTGATCTTTAAAGCCGCCGCCAAATGCAAGTTCAGCTACATCGTTGTGCCAGCCAGTTCTACTCGCACCACCCTGATATCCGAATCCCCTTAGGTAATCACGTTTATCATTACCCATGTTTTGGTATCTTGGTACATAGATTCCATTCGCTCTACGCCCGTAAGTATATTTATCTTCAAATCCTTCTGCTTCACCGGAGGCTCCGCAACGGAAATGGTGATCCATTAGGTTATGTCCAAGTTCACCGCTCTTATTACCTAAGCCATTCGGATGTTCATCTGATGTGGAGTTTAATAGTAAGAACGTGCTGCCTAATGTAGAGCCATTAACAAAGACAATCTTTGCATAGAACTCCATGTTCTCCATTGTCTCCGAATCAATAACCACAACACCTTTTGCTTTCTGGGTCTCTTTATCGTAAATGATATTGTTAACCAGCGAGAATGGTCTTAATGTTAGATTTCCTGTCGCAACAGCTGCTGGTAGGGTAGAAGACTGCGTACTAAAGTATGCTCCAAATGGACAACCTCTGCTACATAAATTGCGATACTGACATTTACCTCTGCCTAAATGGGGCACGGTTAGATTTGCAGTACGGCCTATAGTAAGGATTCTTTCTTTTTTATAATGATCTTCGATTCGTTTCTTAACAGACTTTTCTACACAGTTCAATTCCATTGGAGGTAGAAATTGTCCATCTGGTAACGCAGGCCAGTTTTCTGCCTGTCCGCTTATTCCAGAAAAACGTTCAAAATAGTCATACAATTTTTAAAGGTCTTTATAGCGTATCGGCCAGTCTGTACCGTGCCCATCCTTTTAGTTGTCTTCGAAGTTGATGTAACTGAAACGGTAGCTTTGT